>CAVGFB010000063.1:0-5129 GCA_963628375.1 Gorillivita sp. (SeqCode) | reverse complement strand
ACTACAGCAGCAGGGGCTGCAGCACTTACACCAAATTTTTCTTCTATTTCATGTACAAGTTCACTAGCTTGTAAAAGTGGCATTTCTTCTAATGCTTTAATAATTTCTTCGTTTGTCATTTTAATCTCCTTTTTTAATTTAGTTTATTACTATTATTTTTAAATATTATAATTTATAATTTTATTTAAGCAGCATCCGATGGCTTTTCTTTTGCTACTTGAGATATAGTTTGAGCTACTCCTCTAGGAACACCTTGTATTGATGTTGCAATACCTCGTGCAATTCCAGACAAAGCACCAGCAAACATTGTGTAAATTTGTTCTCTGCTTGGAAGAGATGCAATTTTTTCGACAGCTTTTTTGTCTACAAACTGCCCATCCATAATTCCGCCTTTAATTTCTAAATTATCATTAGATTTTGCAAAATCTTTTAACACTTTAGCAGAAGACACTGGATCATTATGAGAAAATATAAATGCGGATGGACCAGAAAGAACATCGTTAACACTCTCTGGCATTTGATTATCCCGAATAGCGATTTTCATCAAGTTATTTTTATAAACTTTCATATAAGCATCGCTTTGCTTAATTTGTCTTCGCAAATCTTGAACATCTTTTACACTAAGACCTCTATAATCAATAACTCACATGGCAGCTAGCTCGTTTAAATCTTGTTTTATAGCTTCCACAGAATCTATATTTTGTTTACTCGGCATATTCACCTCCTTTTTATTTATTTTTATTGTGTTTATCAAAGATTTATATAAAAAACCCTCTGCCACTTAAGTAACAAAGGGTAACTATTCTTATATCTGTTAATTACCTCGGCAGGAAATATTTATGGATAATTCCACCTGCTGTCTTAAGTAGCTATATAAACAATACGTATTTTAAACAATTTAATTAAAAATTTACTAGTTTTTATTTTATTTTTATTAAACTATATATAATTTAACAATATTTAAAATTTATATGTATTACTCAGATTATCATATTCACACATGTTTTAGTGATGACTCTAATTATCCGATGTCTAATGTTGTCTTAGATGCTATTAAAAAAGGTATTAATGAAATTTGTTTCACAGACCATATCGATTATGGTGTCAGTGAAAATATTAATGTTTCTAAATACGTTAAAGAAATTAGTAAATTAAAAAATAAATATAGAAATGATATTAAAATTAGAACAGGAATGGAATTTGGAGTTCAAAGACAAACAATAAATAAATATAACAAATTATATAACTTATATCCTTTTGATTTTATCTTATTGTCTGTACATGAAATTGATAATAAAGAATTTTGAGATCAGTCATACCAGAAAAATTTAACTCAAGAACAATATAACATCGGTTATTATGAGGAGTTGCTAAATATTATAAAAAATTATAATAACTATAGTGTATTAGCTCACTTAGATGTAATTGTTAGATATGATATAAATGGATACTTCCCTTTTGAGAAAACAAAAAAGCTAGTCAAAGAAATTCTTGATGTTGTTATTAAAAATGATAAAGGAATCGAAGTAAACACATCTAATTATCGTTATAAACTTAAAAATACAACTCCATCAATGGAAATATTAAAGATGTATTATCAAATGGGCGGCAAAATTATAACATTTGGTTCAGATTGTCACAAACCAGAAAATCTTGGCGAATATATATTAAAAGCACAAAATTTATTACGCAACATTGGTTTTAAAGAATTTGCTACTTTTGAAAATATGAACCCAATAATGCATAAGCTTTAATTTAATTAAAGATGAATTGAATTATTGCTTCATTTATAAGTGCCTTTTTTTCTGGAATAACATCAATACTTATTAAATGTGGTCTTACATATACTAACAGCAATATTGCTACAGCTATAAGAACAACTATAGTTTTAATATTCTCTTGATTAGTAATTATTTTTACTGGAGATATTTATGACATTCCAAAAATAACGTTATCGTCTTGAGTTTTTATTTCACTTTCTGGAATATGCACTGGCATATCTTGAGCAGCCCTTATAAAAGCGTTATCTATAGGACCTGCTTCTAAGGTTACAATAATAGACAGATCCAGTATTGCTATAACTGTATTATTGTCAATTGTAATTTTTTGAGAAGTAAATAATATAATTTTAAAATTATGTAGTTTGCTTCTTGTAGGAATTGGTTCTATTTTAAGTATTCAAAATAAAAAAATAAATAATAAAGATAGTTTTGCTATAGCACATAAAGATTTAAACAACAAAAAGTATATTCAGAACAATAAATGACTAAAGTATGCAATTGTTGCTGCACTTTCTGCTTCATTTACAGCTATATTTGCAAAAATGGGAATAAATGATGTAGATCCTAAAGTACTTGTTGCAACAAAAACTTTATTTGTTGTTGTTTTTGCATGAATGATTGTAATTTCTAAAAATGAACAACGTTTACTTATTAAATTAAATAAAAATGACCTTTTATTTTTATTTTTATCTGGACTTGCTACTTCATGTTCGTGAGCTTTTTATTATTGAGCTATTGCACATGGTCAGCTTAGTATAATAAGCCAAATTGATACACTATCCATTGTAATTACAGTTGCATTTTCTTATTTAATTCTAAAAGAAAAGATAAACAAAAAAAATATAGCTGGAGTTTTGCTAATACTTACCGGAATGTTTTTTTTGACATTTATTAAATAAAAATGGTAGCTCCGACCGGATTTGAACCGGCGACCTCCGCCTTGAGAGGGCGGCGTCCTAAACCGCTAGACGACGGAGCCACAACAAAATTATTCTAGCATAATAAAAATTTCATAACAAATTTTTTTATATAAATGGCTGGAGTGGAAGGAATCGAACCCTCACATACGGCACCAGAAACCGCTGTCCTACCGTTAGACGACACTCCATTAGTAAACAAAAAAATTTTATCTTATTAAATTGTCAATGATTCTAAAAATTTAAAAATTTGTCATGTTAGATTAAAATTTTCTTTATCCTCTTTTTGTGAAACATTAATAACATTGTTTAAATTAATTGATATACATTTGCTTTTTTTTAGATAAGTAGCTTTTATTTCTTTGATCTTTTTTTCCTGAAATGCACCAATGTTCTTTCCGTATAGATTAAGCTTTGATTTACTGACTGTTAGCAGATTAAACCCATATTCTAATAAAAGAGCTGCAATCCTTGTCTTTATAATATAGTTTTTCGAAATTTGATCAATATTTAAAAATGTATTCAATAGATCGCTTTCAAGTTCATAAACATCATCAAGACAAGTTGCGCATGCAAACTTTCTATATCACAAGATCTTTTTATCTACCTCTGGAATGTATTCTTGCGTTAAATAAGCACTACCTGGAATATTTATAGTAATATCAGAAATTGTACTAGCAAAATATTCATTGAAATTAAACTTATCCTTATTCTTGTTTCTTGTTACTTCTATAGGTTTTTTTTGAATATTTTCTATAGCGACTTTAAGCATTTGAGAGAAAAGTTCAAATCCCACATTATTTACATGACCACTCTGCTTGACTCCAAAAAAGTTTCCTGCTCCTCTAATTTCTAAGTCCTTGAGTGCTATTTTCATGCCAGAACCTAGATCAGAAAACTCAGAAATTGATTTTAATCTTTCAATAGCATTTTTGTTTAAATGTGTTTTGTCATCAAATAGAAAAAGTGCATATGCTTTTTTACTGCTTCTTCCAATTCTTCCTTTAAGTTGATACATCTGAGAAAGACCAAAATTTTGAGTATTTTCTACAATTAAAGTATTTGTATTAGGATTATCAATTCCGTTCTCTAAAAGCGTTGTAGACACTAATATGTCTATTTTTTTATTGTTAAACTTATTCATAACATTCTCAATTTGAGTTTTCGTCATCTGACCATGAACTATTCCTATTTTTGCATTATTGGATAATTTAGATAATTTTTCATAAAATTTATTAATAGATTTTACTTTGTCACAAATATAATAAACTTGACCTGATCTTTTTAGTTCTCGATCTATAGCATCTCTTATAACATTATCCTCTCGTATCCCAACATAAACATCTACAGGCTTGCGGTTTATAGGAGGAGTTATAATAATAGACATGTCTTTAATGCCACTAGTTGCCATTTGCATGGTTCTTGGAATTGGTGTCGCACTTAATGTTAAAACATCAATTCATTCTCTGTAATTTTTTAATTGCTCTTTGTGAGTGACACCAAATCGTTGTTCTTCATCAATAATCATAAGTCCTAATCTATAAGGATTTACATCTCTTGAGAGTAATCTATGTGTTCCTATTAATATAGACACTGCCCCACTACTAAATTCTTCTAAGATTTTTCTAACTTCCTTGTCTGTTTTAAATCTTGACAATACTTCACACTTAACATTAAATTTTTCAAGACGCATAGAAAATGTTTTATAGTGTTGCTCAGCAAGTATAGTAGTGGGGCACAAAAACATTACTTGAAAGTTATCTAAGACACATTTATAAGCTGCTCTCAAAGCCACTTCAGTTTTGCCAAAACCAACATCTCCGCATATAAGCCTATCCATTGGCTTACTTGACTCCATATCTGTAAATACATCATTAATAGCTGTAGTCTGGTCGTAAGTCTCGCAAAATTGAAAGTCTTTTTTAAGTTCATTAATTTCGCTTTCATGTTTGCCAAAAGCATGCCCTTGTGCACTCATTCGTCTTGAATATACATCAACTAAATCAAAAGCCATTTTAGATACAGCAGAAGACGTTTTCTTTAAAGTATTTGTTCAGTCAGCACAACCAAGTCGCGTTACCCTAGGTTTTGTAAGACCACTATATTTAGTTATTCTTCCAAGTTGTTCTATAGGAACATATAGCTTGTCCCCCTTATCATATTCAAGAACTATATAATCATGTAAATCACCTGAAATATTACAAGTTTCAAGTGATAAGACCTTTGCGATACCATGATAATTATGAACAACAAATTCCCCAATTTTAAACGGTAAAGTCAATTTTGTAATATCGACAACTTTTGTTTTTTTACTTGATTTTCTAAAAAGATCATCTGTATTGTTATGTAAGAAAGTACTTGTTTTGTTATTAAATGACCTTGAAAAATTAATAAATACAATATTAGAGTCTTTAATGATAAAAGATAAGGG
>CAVGFB010000062.1:0-2033 GCA_963628375.1 Gorillivita sp. (SeqCode) | reverse complement strand
GGTATAGTTTGTTTTGAATTTTCTCTAATTGGTGCTAGTGTTGGAACGATTTCAGCAAGTGGCGCTGTAATAGAGTTTATATATCTATTTTTTGGTGGGTTTTTAGTTGGAATAGTTATCGGTCTTTTGTTTAATTTGATTTCTAAAATATTAGAGACCTATCGTCTTACAACTGCATCTTTTAGTATCCTTTTAGATGTTAGTATGCCCTTTTTTGTCTATTCTATTGCTGCAAGTTTGCAGGTTAGCAGCCTAATTGCTGTTGTTGCTACAAGTATTGTTATTCCGTTTTCAAAAAGCGAAGTTAATCCTTATTCTTCAAAATTATCCATTACAAACAAAAGTGTTTGAGAGTTTCTATCTTTTATTCTTAATGGTGCTATATTTGTAATGTTGGGGATAACTATTCCTGCTGCACTTAGTTCTTCTTGGAACTCAGATCAAGTTGCAAATTATGATCTTGTTCTATACGTTTTTGTTGTCTTTTTAATTTTGTTTGCTATTAGATTTGTATGATGCTTTTTTCTAGATTTCAAAATAAAAAAAGAAAACATGAATCACTGCTACTTAAAAAAGCATATGCTCAAAGCTTTACTGCTCACCATAGGAGGAGCTAAAGGAGCCATTACTTTATCTATTATATTTACTATCCCTACAATTTATGGTGCTCAAGCTTTTATAGCTCGTGATATTATAATATTCGTTGCAGGCGTTGTTGTTGTTCTAACCTTGCTTTTATCTAATTTCTTATTGCCTGTTCTGGCTTTAAAATGCAGGCAGGATGAACATGAGCTCTTTGACATAAAAACCGCAAACCAAGAATTAGTTAAGATTTTGAGAAAGGTTGTGGTTGCTCTAGCAAATCAAGAAACTGCCAGTAATAAGCAGGCTACAAGAGAAGTAATTTCTGATTACACAATTAGAATTAACAATATAAAGGATTATTTAAATATTGAAGAAGAAATGCATATAGAAGTTAGACTTTATTGTTTAAATATTGAAACGGCGTACGTTTTAAAACTCGTTAAAGAAGAAAAGGTAGATAGAAAAGTTGCAAACCAGTATCTAGATTATATTTCACAGCAACAAAATTTATTAACTCAAAAAAACCAAAATACCTATAAATTAAAAATGATGTGAATTATTGTTTTACAAAGAATTAAAAATGTTCCGATAAAAATTAAAAACGCGATCAAAAAAAATAACGTAAAACATTGAGAAGGTACAATTAAAGATTACATAAATACAGGCTACCATCATGACATTAATAATATTGGCGATTTAGAGATAGCTTCGATTAGTTATATAATTGAGGTATTAAACGATAAGCTTTCTGACTCAGAGCAAATTACTTCAAACATCAAAACAGTTAATAGAAATTGAGCTTACAGGCTTAATGATTCTGTTCCACATGAATCTCATGACATAAACAGTGCAAACATGAAGGAAACATTTGACGATAGTAATTTAAAAGTAGAACACATATCTACCGTTTTAATGCAATATCGCAGGAAGCTTGATGCTTTACGATCCAAGTTTAGAAGTGTTGAAACTATAGAGAGACTGAACAGCAACAAATACGACATTGAGAGCAAGGGATTAGAATTTGAAATGCACTATTTAAATAAGGCTTACAATGATAAAAAAATCAATGAGGAAATTTACGATTATCTTAAAGATAGAATTAACTTAATGATAATATCACGCGAGATTTTTTAAATATTGTAGATTTCTCCACCGCCAACAACATAGTTACCGTCATATATAACAGCAAACTGTCCTGGAGTTACTGCCAAAATAGGATCGTCAAAAGTCAGAGTAAGTTTATTACTTGTTTTATATATTTCAACATAACATGGTTTTTGTTTTTGTCTATACCTTGTTTTTGCTTCTGCTCTGAAGCTTTCTCTGCATTCATAAGCTGGGTTAATATTAATATTTTTTACCATGACAGTTTTTTGTAAAAGATGCTCTTTAGGAGCCATTATCAATTCGTTATTTTTAACGTCAAATTCTTTTACATACATAGGAGA
>CAVGFB010000061.1:0-7482 GCA_963628375.1 Gorillivita sp. (SeqCode) | reverse complement strand
CTTGAATGTTTGCCATTCTATCACGCATTATTCTTTGAGTTCTTACAAAACCTATTCTAAATTGATTTTGAATAAGCTCACCAACAGATCTTATACGTCTGTTTCCAAAATGATCGATATCATCTGTCTTGTATCCTTCTTGTCCCAAAGCTAGAGCAATAATATATTTAATAGTTGTTGTTATATCTCGCTCAGTCAAAATAGAACTCTGCTCACTATCATCAAATCCAAATTTTTTATTAATTTTATATCTTCCAACCTTGGCTAGATTATATGTGTGAGTATTAAAAAACAATCTCTCAACTAAGGACTTTGCAGAATCTACTGTAGGAGGCTCACCCGGGCGATAACGCTTATAAATTTCAATTAAAGCTTCTTGTTGATTAGATGTTGGATCCTTTTCAAGTGTTGCTTGAACAATTTTATTATTACCCAATAACTCAATAAGCTCGTCATTTGATTTAGCAATACCTAGGGCACGCAAGAATATAGTTGCAGGCTGTTTACGTTTTCTATCTATTCTTATATTAAGACAGTCATACTTATCTGTTTCAAATTCAATTCAAGCACCATGATCAGGTATAACTTTAGATCCGTAGAATGTCTTTCTGGTTGCTTTATCAATGCTACTTGAAAAGAACACACCAGGAGACCTTACAAGCTGAGATACTACAACACGCTCAGTACCATTAACAATAAATGTTCCACGTGGTGTCATATGTGGAAAGTCGCCCAAGAAAACTTCTTGCTCTTTAACTTCGCCTGTATCATGATTTATAAATCTCATGTTTACATGTAAACTTACGTCATAAGATGCATCTCTATCTTTACACTCCTCTAGAGATCTGTCACAAAGTTCGTATCTATAATCTCTAAACTCTACAGACATATTTTTAGTATTTGACTCTGTTGGAGTCATTTCTTCTAATACATTTTTAATACCTTCATCTAAAAATCATTGAAATGATTGTGTTTGTATGGCAATTAAATTAGGAAAGTCCATAACATTTTGGATTTTTGCAAAGCTCTTTCTTTGTCTTGCGTTATGATTGTTGGCGTTAACAGACTCTTTATTGTTAAATTTTGCCATGACTGTCCCCTCTTTCTACTTATAAGTTTAATAAAAAACAGATAAAACACAAAATACATAAATTAAATTAGAAAGTCTACATCTAAAATAATTTATATATCGTGTCTCATCTGCTCGTTTATTTTATTTTAATAACTATTTGCAAATGCCTGAAAATTTTTTCAATAAGTTTGTTAATAATA
This sequence comes from Gorillivita sp. (SeqCode), assembly GCA_963628375.1. Lineage (GTDB taxonomy): Bacteria > Actinomycetota > Coriobacteriia > Coriobacteriales > Eggerthellaceae > Gorillivita. The sequence continues at coordinate 6,210 of CAVGFB010000061.1, read as the reverse complement.
CAAAATAATTACAAAATTATTACAACAATTTTTATTAAATATTATTTTTTTTAAAATAAATTTATTCAAATTCTTGTGTGTATTCTGTATATTGAAAATTATTAAAATCCACATTATTAAAAACGTGTCCTCCAACAATTGCAAAAACAACTAAAAAAATACAAAACAATATTATTAACACGATCTTAATTTTGCGTAGCATAACAATTCATCAAATAATTTAACTACTTAACTACAAAATCTGAAACTCAACTTGTCTTAAGCCCCATGAGTTACAAGTATTAAATCCGAAAGCTTTAAATACACCAGGTTGCAAATCAAGAGACCTTGCTCCTGCACCCATATAACCACAGTCATTAACAGTTGCTAAAACAATCATCCCGTTATACTTTATCTTAACTGCATGATTAAAAAATTGACGATAGTTTGTTCATGCCATAGGCACAGCTACACCCATCGATCAGTCATCACAAATTGCCCCAGTTGCCGTTATACCTGGATTTGGAGTAGTAGGATCACTAGAGCCACCATATGCAGATGCAATACCACTATTTCAAGCAATAGGCTCAGGACTGGGGATAGGACTAGGAGTAGGTGTAGGAACATCGCCTTTACCAGAGCTGCCATGTCCTCCAGTATTTCAGCCACCATCAACATTGCCTTTATTTTTTGCGTTTTCAATTTCTGCCAATGCTTGAGCTTGAGCTTCATCTAATGTTATAGAAGCGCTTGAAACCAAGTTTTTAGCTTCATTTTGTTTTTGTGTTGCTTGATTTATTAAAGTTTCATAATTTTTATATTTGTTTGTCAAATCATCTAGAATTGAGTCAAACTCTTCTTTAGCGTTTTGTTTTTGTGTAATCAAACTTGTGTGATAATCTATAATTGAATTAGCATAAGTTATGTTTTTTAAAAGTTCATTAAAAGAAGTAGAGCTAAGGGTGAGTATTGTCAAATCAAAAAACGAACCATTTTTATATTCATAAGAAATAAGTTTACTTAGCTGTTCTTGACATTTTAAAATTTCATTTTGAGTTTGTAGTGCCTTAGAAGTAGTGTCATTAATATTTTGAGACATATCATCTGCTGATTTCATAATTGAGTTGTACTCATCTGTAACATTCTGCAATTGAGTTTTAGCGCTTTCATAGTTTTTAGTCGCTTCATCAACTCCAACAGCAAAAGATTCAAGCTTAAAAGTAAATGCAGCTATAAAGACAAACAAAATCAAACTTAATCCAATAAATCCAATAAAAAGGGCTGGTTTTCTGTTTTTGATGTTTAAAGTTTTTATCATCGCAGGCAAATTATACTAAATTACAATATTTGATATTCAACATATCTAGCGCCTCATTCCGAACATGTACTTGCACCAAAGGCTTTAAAAACTCCAGGCTGTAAATCTAGTGCTCGGCCACCACCAAAACTTCCACAATCATTTATCTTAGCAATAACTGTGTTTGACCTATATCTAATAATAATATTTCTTCCGAAATATCCCCTGTAGTTTTGTCATGACATAGGAATTGCAACCCCCATACTACTGTCTGTGATTGCATCTCCACTTGCAGTTCTAGACCCTGAACCTGGATCAGATGACCCACCATATGCAGAAGCCTCACCACCCCTTCACTCTCCTCCTTCAGGAACTGATGGAGCAATTGGATTTTGTGCAATCTCTTGACTTTTAGCAATTTGAGCAGCATCTAGTTTGTCTTGAGCTTCTTTTAGTAAACTTTGTGCTTGATTTTGTTTGTCTTTTAGAGAGCTTAAAGATGCCTGATAAGACTTGTTTAGGTTTTGTAACTCATTTATTTGGGATTCAAAGTTAGCTTTGCGTTGTTTTTGTGCGTTAGACATATCAACGTGATACTGCATTAATGTATTAGCGTAATCTATGTTTTTAACTAATTCGTCAAATGATGTTGAATTAAAAAGTAGTAACACAAATTCCAACTGAGCATTATTTACATATTTTGCTTTTGCAATACTAGATAATTTTTCTTGTTCTTTAATAATTTCATTTTGAGATTCATACGCTTGATTAGTTGCACTAGATAGTTGAGACTCAATATTATCCGTTGCTTCTTTAGCGGAGTTGTATTCCTGCTCTATTTGATTTAATGTGTTTTTTGCATTCTCTACATCAGCAGTGGCAGAACTAACATCAGCACCATAAGCATTAATTGATTTAGGTTCTAAATTTAAAAATATCAATGAAGATATAAACAGTAAAAATATAAAAAATAAAAAAATCTTATACTTTTTACTTTCATTAAATTTTTTAGCAATTAAAAGCATAGGATTGTAGATTTTAACAGAAATATTTTAATTTTTAGTAATGATTTTAGAGCAAGAAAATGAAGAAATAAGATTACATAAAAATGCAAACAGGGTCAAAATGACCCTGTTTATAAATGATTAATTTGATTCAAGCGATGCTTGAGCTGCACTAAGTCTAGCAAGAGGTACTCTAAATGGAGAACAACTTACATAATCTAGACCGATTTTATCAAATATTTTTACCGAGTCAGGGTCCCCTCCGTGCTCGCCACATACACCACATACAATACTTGGGTTGCCCTTATGACCAAGCTCAACACCCATGTTCACAAGTTTTGCAACACCTTTATCAACAGTAGCAAATGGATTAGAAGGCAAAAGTTTTTCTGATAAGTATTTTGGTACAAATTCTGCTTCTACATCATCTCTACTAAATCCGAATGTAGTTTGTGTAAGATCATTTGTTCCAAAACTAAAGAAATCAGCACAGCTAGCTACTTCATCTGCAGTTACAGCAGCACGAGGAAGCTCAATCATAGTTCCAATTGGAATATCTAGCTTAACATCGTACTCGCTCTCTACTTTTTTAAGAGTTTCCTCAACAATCTCGCGAACATATTTAAGCTCATCTACTACAGAAATAAGTGGAACCATAATCTCTGGTTTTGGACTATAACCCTCTTTAATTAATTTTGCAGTAGCACTACCTATTGCATAAGCTTGCATCTTAGTAAGTTCTGGGAACATAATACCTAGTCTGCACCCTCTCATGCCAAGCATTGGATTAGCTTCTGCATAAGAATCAACCTTATCTAAGAATTTCTTTAACTTATCAATTCCTTCCTTGTTGTCTCCTCTTTCTTCTAATCTAGCAAGTTTAACTTCCAGCTCACGACCGCTTTCTAAAAATTCGTGTAATGGTGGATCAAGCAGACGAACAATAACAGGAAGTTTGTCCATCTCTTTAAAGATTTCATAGAAATCTCCGCTTTGAGCTTCCTCTAACTTCTCTAGGTTAGAATTTCTCTCTGAATCATCATCAGTTAAAATATAGTTTTGAATCAATTGTTTACGCTCACCTAAAAACATATGCTCAGTTCTGCAAAGACCAATACCTGTTGCACCAAATTCACGTGCTACTTTTGCATCATGTGGGTTATCTGCATTAGCTCTAACTCCCATACGTGATACTTCGTCTGCTCATGTAAGCATAGTGTCTAAGTCCGACGTTAATTCTGCCTCTGATAGCTCAACAGCACCATAAACAACCTCACCTGTCATACCATCAATACTTATAACATCTCCCTCTTTGATAACAATATCTGTACCTGCAACTTCTGCACATTTTTTAGCTGCATCAATGTTTAGTGCATCAACACCACATACACAAGGAGCACCCATACCACGTGCAATAACAGCAGCATGTGATGTTTTTCCACCATGACTTGTAAGAATTCCTTCTGCAGCAATCATGCCAGCGAGATCATCTGGAGTAGTTTCTCATCTAACAAGAACAGTCTTAATACCCTCTTCTTTTAATTTAACTGCCTCATCAGCACTAAATACAGCTTTACCTACAGCTGCACCAGGAGATGCATTTAAGCCTTTTGCAATTACATCATATTTTGCGTCAACTGCAAACTGTGGGTGCAATAATTGATCAAGTTGATCAGGTTCAATTCTAAGAATTGCTTGATTTTTATCTATTAAGCCCTCTCCTACCATGTCAATTGCGATTTTTAGAGCTGCAGTTGCTGTTCTTTTTCCAACACGGGTTTGAAGCATTCATAAATTTCCTTGTTCAATAGTAAACTCAATGTCGCACATATCATGAAAGTGGTTTTCAAGCAGAGTAAAGATTTCTTCAAGTTTTAGAGCTGCAGTTTTTAGGTCATCATATTTTTTAAGATCTACAATTGGCTCAGTATTTCTAATACCTGCAACAACATCTTCACCTTGAGCATTAACTAAAAAATCCCCATAGAACTCTTTATTACCGTTTGCAGGGTTTCTTGTAAAAGCAACACCAGTAGCAGAGCTGTTTCCTTTGTTTCCAAATACCATTGTTTGGACATTTACAGCAGTACCTAAGTTATCATCAATTTTATTTTTTTGACGATATAACCTAGCACGAGAATTGTTTCATGAACCAAAAACAGCTTGAATTGCCAATTGAAGTTGTAGTTTTGGATCTTGTGGAAAATGAACAACCCCTCCCTCTACAAGCTCAGGGTATTTATCGCCATCAACATTTTCTCTAAAAATATCTTTAAATTCAGCTACTAAACCTTGCAAATCTGTTGCTTCTAGTTCTGTATCGTTTTTTACGCCTTTAGAAGACTTAGCTTTTTTGATAGCTTCTTCAAAAAGATCCCCATCTATTCCCATTACCACATTACTAAACATCTGAATAAATCTTCTGTAACTGTCTCATGCAAAACGTGCATTTTGAGTTTGTTTAATTAGACCATTTATACTTTTATCATTAAGACCTAAGTTTAAAACTGTATCCATCATCCCAGGCATACTAAAAGGAGCACCGCTTCTAACAGATACTAACAATGGATCATCAGCATCTCCGATGCGTTTTTGCATACGCTGCTCTAAGTTTTCTGTATATCCTCAGATTTCATCTAATGCACCATCTGGCCAAACATTGTTAGCGTTAGCATACTCCATACATGTTTGACATGTAATTGTGTACCCTGGAGGAACAGGAAGCCCTATATTTGCCATTTCTGCTAAGTTGGCACCCTTGCCACCTAGCACTCATTTCATTGAAGTATCACCCTCAGTAACGTTTTTTCCGTGTTCGTCATTACCAAAAGCATAAACTCTTTTCTCTGCCATATTTACTCCTTTAAATTATCGATTTTTTACATAATTTCAACTATGTAAGTCTACACTTTAGTTTTAAATTTTCACCATTAATATTATTAATAATATTTAAACTTATTTAATCTAAAACTAAAGATATTTTAATGAATACATTACATTAATAAGATTTATTTAATTTGCAAGGTATTAAAAAATTTTAGATAAAAAACATTGCCAAATTAATGGCAATGTTTTATTAATTATGTACAGCCTTTAATGTATAAGTGCCAGTTAAATTATTATAATTTGTAGTGTCTCCAGGTTTAAATGTTCAACTTCCACTTATTGAATACCCTGCACTTATTTGAGACGTTGTACCACTTCATGATACAGTTCCCCCTAAAACAGAACCATCTACACCCGTTGCACTAAATTCACATACCACATCATCACTTGGGTAAAGCCCATAATAACCACTACCATAACTTCTTCAAGCGTTTATATAAGCAGATTTTATACTAAAAGTAGGATCTACTTTACTAATGCTAGCATATGCGGATCTTTGTGAACTGTCTGATATTTTGTAGTTGCTAGACCTGTCACCTGACAACTCTGAAGTAATTGTTACGTTTTTGCCTGTCCCTGCATTCTCATCATCAAATTTACCTGTTGATGTTACAGTAACTTCACTCCTATCAGCTTCATAAATACCTTCTACATTACCTTGACTAGTTATAGTAGCTACCTGACTTTTATCATATTTTTTATCACTTACGGTAACCTCTGTAACAGTTACATCTGCTTGAGTAATACTATATTTACAAGTTGAATCTTGTGGTAATTTATAATTATCATTATCTAGTGTTACAGCTGTAACGTCATAATCACCATAATCTTTACTGTCTTCTTGTCCATACTTATACTCGGCTACTTTAACAGTTTCCCCTGAAATAATTGAACTTTCATCTACCGAAGCTGTAGGTTTTTGAATCTGAGTATTATATGTAAACTTAGTTGCAGATCAAGTAAGCGTAACTTCTTTAGCTTCAATATCAGCTGTAGCTTGAGTTTGCTGACCTGAGTCGGCTAACACATAATTATCTTTTGCAC
>CAVGFB010000060.1:0-6235 GCA_963628375.1 Gorillivita sp. (SeqCode) | reverse complement strand
TATTATTGCTGTTTTGCTAGTTTTTTATGCTGCAGCTATATTAGGAAACACGTCAAACTATTGAATTGCTAGGCGCTTTGGAGAGCGTATTGTAAAGTCAGGAAAAGCTAAAGCTTTAACTCCAGAAAGAATGGATAAGTTAAAATACTTTTTTTCAAAATATGGTGGACTTACAATAGTTATAACCCGTTTTATGCCATTTTTAAGGACTTTTGCACCATTTGTTGCAGGTCTTGGAAGCATGAATTTCTTAAATTTTACACTATGAAACTGCGTTGGTGGTGTTGCTTGAGTTAGTTTTTTTGCCCTATTAGGATATTTTTTTGGTGGAGTACCTTTTGTGCAACAACATTTCAGCATTATAGTTTTAGCTATAATTGTTGTATCAGTGGCACCTGCAATTATTGGATTAATAAAGGTGAGTTTAAATAAGAAAAAAACAAAAAAATAATGTTTGAAACTTTATATAGAAAATATAGACCAACTAAGTTTGAGGACATTGTAGGTCAATCGCATATTGTAAAAATCTTAAGTAATGTTGTTAAAAGTAATAGATTAAGTCATGCTTATCTATTTTGTGGGCCAAGAGGAACAGGCAAAACTACAATGGCAAGAATTCTTGCAAAATCTTGTTTTTGTGACAACGATATGCCATGTGGTGTTTGTGAAGATTGTAGGCTAATAGGAGCTGGCAAACACCCTGATGTATATGAGTTAGATGCTGCTAGCAGAACAGGTGTTGAAAACGTAAGAGAAGAGATTATAAATAGAGTTAATTTTGCTTCAACTAGGGGGGACAAAAAAGTCTATATTATAGATGAAGTTCATATGCTCAGCACTGCAGCCTTTAATGCCTTACTTAAAACTTTAGAAGAGCCACCTGATCATGTTATATTTATATTGTGTACCACAGACCCTCAAAAGGTAATTCCTACTATAATTTCCAGATGCCAGCGTTTTGACTTTAAATCAATATCTGTTGAGGGCATTATCACAAGACTTAGATATGTTTGCGACAAAGAAGGAGTGAAAGCAGATGACGATGTGCTGAAACATATTGCTCAAAACGCCCAAGGTGGAATGCGTAATGCATTAACCAATCTCGAACAGCTTTTTGCTCTTTTGGATAATAATAATTACTTATCTAGTGAACTTTTAAAGCAAGCAGAAAATAGCAAAAATTCTGATTCAAGACAATTTTTAGATTTAATTGTAAATCGTGATATAAAAAAAATAATGTTATGAATAGATGAATATGCAAATAATGGTGGTGATTTTATAAGTTTGTCAAGTGATTTAACTGAACTTATTAGGAGGGAATTTTTAAGTTTAGCTAAAGGAGAGAAGGATATTACGAATATTGGAATAGATGGACTTCATTATTATTTAGCAACAATGTGCGACATGCAAAATGCACTTAAAACCTCTAATAATCCAAGGTTTATTTTTGAAACTTTTGTTGCTAAAATGACATATATAAATAACGATAAAACAATATCTGCTCTATGTGCTCGACTAGAAAATATTGAAAATTCCCTAAAACATTCCAATTTAAACGAAAATATTAAATACAGCGAATATAAAGACGATTTAGAAGATGAAGAAAACAATTTTCAGAGTATAGAGAAGCAAAGTGAAACGATTAGTCAAATAAAAAATAGTGAACAATCTAAAAACACAGGCTATATCGAAGATAAATTAAACAACGAGCCCGAATTTGATATTGAGAATAAAGGTCATGATGACAAAAAGATTAATCATGAATTTGACTATAAAGAATTTAGAAAAACTTTAAAAAACAAAGTAAATAAAATTGACGAATCAACTGGTTATAGTGAGGAATCGGATTTAAGTGACAAAATAATTTTAGATAAGGTGTGGAATAGTGCTTATTCGGAGCTTAAAGAAAAGTATAAGGCATATGCCTCACTTTTGGTTACCGCGAATTTAAATTACGATAAAGAGAACAACACGATTAATTTTAATTTGCCTAAATCAAATAGATTTGCGCTTAATATGTTAGAAAAGCCCGAGGTAAATTCAATTATTAAAGAGTGTATAAACAATGCATGACATAAACCAGTGAATATAAAATTTTGTTATGAAGAGATTAAAGACTTTGGCAAAGAATTCCTAGATAAAAGAAATAATATGGTTGATTCTCATAAAAAAAACGAAGAAAATATAAAGTCAAGCCATTCCTCAAATACCGTTAACCACTTTAACGTAGAGAATATGCTAAAGGATATGGGAGCTACAAATATTATTGAGGAATAGATGAAAGGATAAAGTATGAATATGAAACAAATGATGAAACAAGCTCAAATGATGCAGAAAAACATGGCAATAGCACAAGAAGAAATTGCAACAATGACGAGCAGTGCAGAGTCTGGTGGTGGTATGGTAAAAGCTGTTGTTAATGGTAATATGGAAATTCAAACCTTGGAAATTGACAAGGAAGCTTGTGACCCTGAAGATGTGGAGATGCTGCAAGATATGATAATGGCAGCAGTAAATGAAGCACTTAGAGAAATGAATGAAAAGTCACAAGCAAGACTTAACTCTGTTACCGGAGGAATTAATATCCCTGGTTTTTAATTTATATTTCATAGTATTTATAAATGAATAAGACTATAGATAATTTACTTAATGAACTTGAGAAGATGCCAGGCATAGGACCTAAATCTGCTCAAAGGATTGCATATTGAATATTGAGCACAGATAGTGAAAACGCAAACAATCTTGCTTCTACAATTTATGAGGTAAAAAGTAAAGTTCATTTTTGCAAAAATTGTTTTAATTACGCTCAAGATGAGTTATGTGAAATATGCTCTAACCCTCAACGTGACAGTTCTATAATTTGTGTAGTTGCAGAACCTAGAAACATCCCTCCAATTGAAAGAACAGGGGCATTTAAGGGTTTATATCATGTGTTAGGTGGCGAGGTATCTCCACTAGATGGTATTGGTCCAGAAGACATTAGAATATCTGAACTTGTAGCTAAGTTATCTGATAACACCATAAAAGAGATTATTATTGCAACAAATCCTAATATTGAAGGAGAAACTACTGCAAGTTATATTGCAAGACAGCTAGAAAATTTTGACATTAAGATTACAAAACTAGCATCTGGGATTCCAGTGGGTGGAGACTTAGAGTATACAGATGAAGTAACACTTTCTCGTGCTATTGAAGATAGAATTCTAATTTAGTGTAAATTTAAAATTAATCAAATTTTATTATGGAGAATATTATATGACGACTAGAAGTAATAGACAAACACATATTGCAAGCATAAGGTCAAGCAGAACAAGCAGAAGAACTACTGTAGAATCAAGTAGACATGCAAGAGATCCACGTTTAAATCAATATAGAAATGTTAGGTATTATCAAAAAAAGAGACAGCAAACAAAACATAAAAAAAAGATTATTCTAGGTATTGTATGTTCTTTGCTGTGTTTGATTTTTGTATGAGGTGGGTATCTTGGTGTTACAGCTTTTAATATGAAAAACTCAACCGATAGTATAATAAAAACAAGCGATAAACTTCGGGACAGTTTAGTAAATTGTAAAACTGACAATATTGATACATATGCAGAAAATTTAAAAGAATCAACAGGTTACATTAGCTCTACGTTAAATTCTCCTGGATGGGCTGCAGTTAAATTTGTCCCATTTATCGGCCCTGATGTAAAAAAAATATCTGACCTGATGTCAAATGTTGATGATATGACTGCAAACGCTCTTGTTCCTTTTTTATCTACTATTAAGCAAAATCCTATTGATGGCATTGTTTCAAAAGGGAATATAGATATTCCAAAACTTACAGTCTTAACAAATGCTGTTGTAGATTATTTACCGGTTATACAAAACACTTTAGATAATGCTTCTAAAATAGATGGGTTTAACTTACCTTGATTGAATTCTACGTTTGATAAGATGAAGAGTAAAATTTCAACTGCAAACGCAACTGTTGATTTTTTTGAAGCTGTAGCACCTTTTTTACCAAAATTGTTTGGAAGTGAAGGACAACGAAATTATTTAGTTATTGCACAAAACAGTGCTGAAACAAGATCTACAGGGGGCTATGTTGGGAGCGCTGGACTTTTATCTTTTAATTCTGGCAAAATGGAACTCGGCGAGTTTCAAGGTGGACGTGACTTTTTGGGCTTTTATTTACCTACTGGATGCAATATTACAGATAAAGAACAAAATCTCTTTATGTTTACGAACGATTGTGCGGATATCGGGTATGACCCAGACTTTGTTAGATGTGCCAGCATTTGGGAAAAAGGCTATGAGCAAAGCCATAATCAGCATATTGATGGCGTTTTATCATTAACTCCAGAAATTATACAAAAACTTATTAGTATTACTGGAAACATTACACTTACTGATGGAACAGTGCTTACCAAAGATAATGCGACAAAAACACTTCAACATGATCTATACTGAAACTATTTATCTAGATCCTCCTCAATTAATATTTCTTATGGAAATAAAATTACAGACGCTCTTTTTGGAGAAGCTGCACAGTTAACATTCAATAAACTTATGAACTCAATGAACTTAAAAAATCTTTTCAAATTTACTGATATTTTTATGAATGCTATGCAAAGCCGAGTTGCACAATTTTGGCTATCTGACCCGTCAGAACAAGCAAATATTGAAAAATTAAACTGTTCAGGTGCTATATGTGGCATCGGAAATAATAATACGTTAGGTGTTTTTGCTTCTATGAAATCAGGCAATAAACTTGGTTGATACTTAGACATTCAAACTGAGATAAAATCAAAGCAAGATACTGGCGATAATGTAAGCTATGAAGTAGTCACTAAATTTACAAACACTGTCTCACAAGAAGAGGTTTATAGTGGTGGCACGTATATAATTGGTTTTGAAGACCAATACGGAGATATGTTTCCATATTTGTGCTTTACTGCACCAAATAACGGAAGTATTACTAATATTAACACTAGTGATGAATCATATAAGAATTTAGAGCATTTTAACTATCGGGGAGCAGATCTTGTTGATGTTGTTCAGCCTAGCTTAAAACCTGGCTGTAGCTATACAGTAAGTTATACTGTAAACGTTCCAAAAGACACTATTACAGATAATCAAGACTTAATTATTAAAACAACTCCAACATTAACTCAATACAGATAAGTTTATATTTGAGCCTATATGAAAAATATAGAAAAAAACATAGAATCTGAAAATGAAGTAAAGAATAATATTAAAGTTATACAACAAGCTTCAAAAGATTTTGGAGCCAAAGCAATAGAAGAAAAAAAGATAATTTGAAAAATTTTTCTGCGAGACTTAATAAGAGTTTTTAAAAATCCCATCTTGTTAATTGTGATGTTGGCAGTAATTATATTGCCGTCTTTGTACTCTTGGTTTTCGGTTATGGCTAACTGAGACCCTTACGGAAAGACGTCAAATATTCCTGTTGCTGTAGTTATAGAAGACGAGCCAGTTCATTCTGATATTGCGGGGGACTTAAATATAGGGCAAACCATAAAAGAATCTCTTGAGCAAAATAACTCTCTTAAATGGGAATTTTGCGATAAAGAAACTGCTATGTATAATTTAGAGCAAGGTAACGTTTATTTTGCAATAGTAGTCCCTCAAAATTTTAGTAGATCTCTTGCTAATATATTTGAAGGTCAAGATGTTAGAGACTATACGAGCTTTGAAGTTTATGTTAACGAGAGAGAAAGTGCATCCGGTACTAAAGTTAGCGATACTGGAGCAAGTACACTTGAGATGCAAGTTAATGAGAAATTTGTCGCTGCAGTTTCAGAAGTCATTGCACAAAAAGTTATTGATGCTAGTAGTTCTGCATTAAATACAGGAAAGAATCTTACCTCTACATTATCAGATAGACTTATTTTATATTCTTCTACAATATCTTCTTGAAACGATACAATCAACAAAATTTCTAGCTCATGTGAACTTACAAAAGATACTCTACAATCTTGTTCAACAACAATTTCAGAGATCAGCAATCAAACTACTAATATAAGAAATTCTTTAAGTCAAGCAAAATCATCGATTTCTAATTGTCGAGATCATATTAATAATTTAATTAATGATATTAAACAAAAGTTTCCAGGCCTTGATATATTGGTTGAATTGCTAACATCCCTAAATTCGTCACTAGATAACGCGATAGAAGCAATTAACAGTATAGATTCTGTTGTTTTTGATGTTTCAAGCACTTTAAGCA
>CAVGFB010000059.1:0-8395 GCA_963628375.1 Gorillivita sp. (SeqCode) | reverse complement strand
GAAACAATATTCTTAACAGTATAAATTCCTTCTACTGGGGTGATTTCCTCACCATTTAGCTTTACAGATTCAAGCTCTTTGCCATCTTTCGCTTTTACCTTAAACCTAAAATTGTCTCCTTCTTTTACAGCAACTGTTCCAGAAATGCTTTTATCTTCTGCGTCAGAATAATCAACATTGTCGCCTTTCAACGTAATATTGTACATAGTCGTAGCTGTTCCAATGGAAAATGCAGGAGCAATGCCAATTCTTTGTTTACTTTGAGCGTAACTTCCTATAGATCCCCTATAGTTAGTTGTTAAAAAGTAAGTTGAGGCATCAAAATAACATGTTCTTTGAAATGTTCGAGCATTTCCCTCTGCAATCTCTTCCCCAGAATTAACGTTTACTAGGTCTTTTATTGCTTCATTGTCAAGCTCGTTTCCTTTTATCTGTTTATTTTTGTATCATTGGTATTGAGAGCCTTCTGAATCATTAAAGTAATACTGATATCCTTCAAAAGCTTCATCTTCAGTTCCTTGTGTACACATTTCTGTATATGATGGAATAAAAAGCTTATCTACTGTAGTTTGTATATTTAACTCTTTAGAATCATAGGTCGATTGACTTTTCTTTTGAACTGGCAATATTGTGTTTTTAATATTATCATTAAGATTTTTTATAACTTCACCGTCTTCACTTAAGTCTTTTCTTAAATAACAATTATCAGCTCCTCATCAGCTAACGTCCTCATGTCCACAAAACGGATAAGCTCTTGGAAGCGACCTTACAGTTTGTAGGGTTAACCCAGCTGTTTTACCAGTAAGTTGACCTGTAGATATAGCTTCTTTATCTTGATTGATTCCAATAATTCTCAAAAACAAAAACTGATCTATTTCTTGGTTTTCAGGAACAATTTTTGACTCGTCTATAACAAAGCTATTTTTATATTTTTGATTGCATTTTTCAGGATCTGCAGAACTTAAATCACTATCAACTTCCGTTGGCTGAATTCCGTTACTATTGCTCAGTCAAATTGCATCTTCATTCATGTATTTATTGAACTCTTCTTTAAGACTGTCACTAGCACCTCCACTCCCTAATAAATCGGATACTTGTTTTAACTGCTCAATTGTGTAAAAGTCAATGCCAGTTAAGTTGTTAATATTAACTTCTTGAGATTTTGCCTTATCTACTTTAACTGATTCGGCATAATAATTCACACCTGGAACATCAATCACAATTTCACCATCAAATGCTTCTTTTAAATATTTGTCATCAACAGAAAACTCATATGACCCATCCTCGCCTGAAACAGTGCTCGATATAACTTCTTTTTCATCAGAATCTAGCTTAATAAGATCCATTTTTATGTTAGCTCTTGAAGTTATAGTTTTGTCAGAATCATTAGACGGAATATTTTGCAGACTAGAGACATGTCCATACAAAAACCCAACAGCTATTGTGAATCGACACGAGCCAGAGGTGTAATTTTTTCCCTCAGGCATTACCGTATCAATTGTTGCATTTCCATTTTTGTTAAAACTTATAACCTTAAATTGAATGTTTGTCTCCAAAGATTTGTTTTCAACTTTTACAATACTTTCATCAGAAACAGTAAATGTAGGACTTTCAGTGCAATCTCCCACATAAGTTAAAGAATAGATATTGCTAGTGTTTTTTTCTATAGATAAATTTTCCATTGAAAGACTAGCTTTTGCTTTATCAATACTTCAGGTATAGGATTTAGGTTCTGTGCTTCCATCTTGCCATGAAATAGCATCTTCATCTAGTAAAAAAGTAGAACTATACGTGTTAGCATCAACAGCTTCAATGCTTCCTTCGTAGTGGCAATGCGTACCAAGATCTGCAAAACCAGATTGAAGTTGTCCATTATAAGTCAATGTCGTATCAGTCAACTTAGGAACTTTAGCTATTATTTTAACAGCAGCTAAGGTAACAACAGGTATTTCCTTATCTTTATCCGCTAAGATTTCCAAAACGCTAGACTCATAATCTTCATGCTCGAATTTCAAATAACCAAGAGAACCCTTTTCAACCTCTAATTGATATTTCCCGTTGCTGTCTGTTGTTGCATTAGCACCTGTATTGTAAGTCTGTTGCTTGTTGCTATCCCGACTTGTGTTTGCATTTAAAAGTGATTTTTTCTCAAAACTAACATCAACATTTGAAATAGGTTTTTGATTTATATCCTGCACAATCCCCGAAATAACAACTAAAGCTTTTGGACTTATGTTTTCATATTCAATATTAAGATTAAAAGCATCCTTATCAATTAGTGATTTTGCACTTTCATTGTCAATATTAACTTCTACGTTAAACCTAATCTCTTCACCGCATTTAAGATAAATAAAATCTTTAATTTCAAACTTTTCTCCAGTTGAATTGCTATACACAACATATTTGTCATTAAAGACTTTTCAACTAGATTTGATGTCACCAACACTTGAAGTTATCTGAAGTGTCTTTAACTGAATTGTATTATCAGAGTTGTTTTTAATTACCAAATCATCTATATTTTTAACATTTCCAGTATCTTGATAAATGCCAACATTTAGGTAATTATTTACATCAACATTTTTTTGTTCTGTGTTGATTCGAGTGTTTTCAAAAACATTAGGTTGTGCTATTGATATGCCTTTTAGAGTAAAAATAATCATGGCAAAACTAAATAATACAATCATGAATATGAAACTTCTCTTATGCTTAAAATTATTATGATTATTACTTTGTGGCTTTTTAATATATTGAAAATTGCCACAAGAATTTTTATTATTTTCAAAACGTAGTCAAAAAGGTGCTTTAAACAAAAAATAAGCAGCAGATAATAACAAAGCTAAAATAATTGTGACTAATCAAAAATAAACATCCCCTATGTTCATAAAGTTATCAAATGTAGAAACAACTTGATGTGAAGAAGAATCTATATCAAGTGGATTCTCTAGACCTGCGTTAACAAATCTAATAGTAGAAATTATTTTGTCCATATATTCTCCAGTTTTTAGAATAACTACTAAATATATTTATAAATTAAAATTATATATTAAAAAATTAAAAATAAATATTATTAACTTTAAATAACCTTAAAATATAAAACAATATTCTAATACACTCAACTTTTTATAATTAGATAATTAAGGTATAAATAGTCCAAGTTCCTTATTTTATCTTATTTGATAACAGATAAAACATATCTGCTAAAATCAATAAAATGAACATACAAAACAACAAAAAAGATGAATACTTACTTGCGTTTGACACTGCAAATAAAGTCATATCCATTGGAATTGGTGTTTTAAATGAAGAAAAGAAACAAATTACCTTACTTAAAAGCACTGAGGTAAAAGGCTTTAGGGCTAGTAATACCAAGCTAATTCCTGCAATAGATAACCTTGTAAATCAAACAAACATAAACAAACAAAACATAAAAAGCGTTGCTTGTGGTAGGGGCCCGGGGTCTTTTACTGGTGTTAGAATTTGTATGTCTACTGCAAAAGGAATTGCTTCTGCTTTATGTTGCCCTTTAATTGGGTTTTCTACCTTAGATAGCATAGCGTGAAATGCTTGATTAAATAATGTACAAGGACATTTATTAGTTCTTGCTGATGCAATGAGAGAAGAGATTTATCCTGCTCTATATCTGCTAGACAAGGATGGAATTCATAGAAAAACAGAATCCGCTGTTCTAAAACTTGATAAATGTATAACTTTTGCAGGCGATATTAACAAGAAATTTGACAATTTATATGTATGTGGTGATAGCCTTGATAAATATAAGGAAGAATTTGAACGTTTTAATTTACTAGATTCGACTTTTAATAATCCAAGTGGAACTAGTAATGTAAAAACTATTGAAGACATGTGAAAGTTTCGCAAGATTGATCCATACAACAAGGCAGCACACAATCCAACATTTGTTTTGCCAATTTATACACGTTTATCTGACGCTGAAGAGACAGAGCGTATAAAACTTGCAGATACTAGTGTTAAAAATTTAAATTCAGGAGTAAAGAACTTAAATAATGAAAATTCATTTTCTTATACTCCAATGGATGCTAAATATTGTGATATTGTATCTAATCTCTGTCACAAACTTATGAAGTACGACAGCTGAACAAAAAAGCAGTTTGAAGACGATCTAAAACAACGAAACAGAACATGATGGACGGCAAACAATAATAATAATGAAATTGTAGGGTTTGCTGGTGCTGTTATTACAGGAGATACGTGTGAACTTTTAAAAATTGGGGTTAACAAAAAATACCAAAGAAGACAGATTGCAACAAACTTGATCTCTAAAATTGCAAATGATGCAAGAGATTTAGGAGCAAAAAAACTACAGATTGAAGTAAGGTCAGACAACTTAAGTGCAATTAAGTTTTATGAGAATCTTAAATTAAAAAAAATACGAACAAGAAATAATTACTATAAAGATAAAACAGATGCTTTAATTCTTGAAGGAAGCTTACCTATTATAAATAATGATGTAGGAGGAATGAAGTTAAAGACTTCTCTAAACTCCACAATTGAAAAAAATGCAAAAACAACAACTAAAGGACGCAACTTCTCCAATTTAAAAAAGCCCATTATTTTATCAATAGAGACTTCTTGTGATGAAACTGCAGCAGCAATCACTTCTGGAGACAATATTTTATCAGACAGTGTTGCTAGTCAAATTGACTTTCATAAACGTTTTGGTGGTGTTGTCCCAGAAATTGCAAGTAGAAAACATATTGAATCTATTTGTGGTGTTGTTGATGTATGTTTTGAAGAAGCTGATGCAACGTGGGATGATATTGATAGTGTTGCAGCTACTTATACACCAGGACTTGTTGGTGCACTAGTTGTAGGCATGTCCTATGCAAAAGGTGCAGCATGAGCAAAAACATTACCTTTTATTGGTGTTAACCACCTAGAAGGACACTTATATGCAAACAAATTGGCAGAAAAAAAGATAGAGTTCCCTGCAATTGCAAGTATTTTAAGCGGGGGAAATACAATGCTTGTATTGGTTGAGCAATGAGGAAGTTATAAAACACTTGGATCCACAATTGATGATGCTGTAGGCGAAGCTTTTGATAAGGTCGCAAAAGCACTAGAATTAGGCTATCCTGGGGGTCCAGTTATTAGTAAACTTGCAGAAAAAGGAAATCCAAAAGAAATTAACTTTCCACGAGCTTTAATAAAAAGTAATGATTTTAAATTTTCTCTCTCAGGATTAAAAACTGCAGTCATTTACTATATTGAAAAGCATAAAGATGCAAAACTTGAGGATATATGTGCAAGCTTTCAACAGGCAGTTATTGATGTCCAGGTAGAAAAAGCAAAAAATGCAATAATACAGACGGGTGCTAAATGCTTTATGTTTGGAGGAGGAGTTGCTGCAAACAAAAGTTTAAGAAGTTCATATAAAAAAATGTGTGATGAAATAAATGTAGAATTAATTGTCCCTCCCCTTTCTGCAACAGGGGATAATGCTGCCATGATAGGGCTTGTTGCTGTTGATAGATTTAAAAATAGTAAATTCTTCAATTATGATAGTGATGTCTCTGCAAGATCTTCGATAGACGACCCTTATTAATTATCTATCAAAAACAAGTCTACTTTTTAACTCTGACAATTTTATACTTTGAAGCAAAAACACAAATTAGAATTATGCTTAATATGGAAGCTAGGAACTCTGATGAAGGGTAGCAAAATCATATTCCATTACCTCCAAAAATTACTGGTAATATAAACAAAAATAAGAGCTCAAGAACTACAGTTCTCGTTATTGCTATAACACTACTAATAGTACCATTACCTAAGCTTGTAAATAAGCTTGAGGAATAAATTGGAATTCCAACATATAAAAATGATATTGAACAAGCTCTAAGAGCATAAAGTGAGATATCTATTAAGCTATCATCATAACCTACAAATATCATAACTAAGTACTTGGCCAAAATCTGAGACACACAAAAACTGATTACTCCAAATATTAATATTATCATAATTGAATTCTTAAATAAGAGTTGTGCATTTTTGTAATTTTTATTCCCTTGAAAGTAACTCATTACAGGTGCAATAGCAAATGCAAAACCATAGTTAAAACAATTGAAAGTTGTTCATGCATACTCAATAACGCCATAAGCAACTACGCCTTGATTGCCAATATATTTATTTATCTGAAAAATTGTAACCATTACAACAAGATTGCTTGCCATGGCTTGCAACATTCCAGCAATGCCTATGTAACAAGCTCTACCTATTACATTAATTGGCGTAGTGTTTTTTAAGTCAAGACAGTTTTTTAATGAAACAATACGTATCATACTTGTGTTTTTCTTACAAGAATAATAGAACAATACAAAGCTTGCTGATAAAATCTCTGAGCTTAGAGTTCCAATCAAAATTCCATTAATGCCAAGTTTAAAAATCACTGTAAAAATAAAATCAAATGACGTTACCACAACAAGACCAATTATTGACATAACAAAACCTATAATAGGTTTTCCGCTTGCACTAACAAAACTTGTAAACGCCATCATAATTATGTATCCTGTAAGCGATATTGAAGATACCCTACAATAATAAACACTAATGTCTAATACTTGATCTTTTGCTCCCATTATCTCAATTACTGGTCTACAAAAAACAAAGGCAATGATTGAAACAATAATACCAACCAAAAAAGCAAAATATATTAAAAGACTAAAGTATTTATTTGCACTGCGTGAGTCTCCCTCTCCTAATTTATTACCAATAAGCGTGCTACCACCAGCACCTATCATCATTCCTATAGATGATAAAAAAATAAGAGGGGGAAAAGCAGTATTTATAGCAGCAAAAGCATCGGCTCCCACATAATTGCTAACAAAAAACCCATCTATAATTTCATATAGACTGTTTATTAGCACCATAATAATGCCAGGAAATGCGAATTTGAGAAGCGATGGTTTAGTTAACTTTATATCTAAATTTACAATTTTATTCATAATAGATAAAGCTCCTAGCAGTACCTTTAATTAAAAATATTTTAAATCTTTTAGAAGTTAGAATTGACAGTTGTCAACTGTTCTTGGATGAGGGACTACATCTCTTATGTTGTTAATACCAGTAAGATACATTATAAGTCTTTCAAACCCGAGTCCAAAACCAGCATGTTTGCAAGATCCATACTTCCGTAGGTCAAGATAATATTTATATTGTTCTGGCTCCATTCCGCTCTCTTCAATACGCTTTTTTAGCAAATCAAAACGTTCTTCTCTTTGAGAGCCTCCTATGATCTCACCAATTTTTGGAACAAGACAATCCGCTGCTGCTACAGTTTTATTATCATCATTTATTCTCATATAAAAAGCCTTAATGTCCTTTGGGTAATCATAAACAAAAACTGGACATTTAAAATGAGTCTCTGTTAAGTAGCGTTCATGTTCTGTTTGTAAGTCAACACCTCATGAAACAGGATACTCAAACTTAGCTTTTTTGTCATTTTGTGCTTTAGTCAAGATGTCAATAGCTTCACTATAGCTTATTCTTACAAAGTTTGCGCTTGCCACTGAGTGCAATCGATTAAGTAGATCTTTATCAACAAATTTATTCAACATATCAAGCTCATCTGGGCATTTGAAAATAACATACGTAATAACATATTTAAGCATGTCTTCTGCTAGATCCATATAATCATCAAGATCAGCAAATGCAATTTCAGGTTCTATCATTCAAAATTCTGCAGCATGACGTGGAGTGTTAGAATTTTCAGCCCTAAAAGTAGGACCAAAAGTGTATGTGTCTCCAAATGCGAGTGCAAAATTTTCTGCATTTAGCTGGCCTGATACTGTAAGAGAAGCATGTGTTCCAAAAAAGTCCTGACCGTAATCAATATTTTTTGTGTCAATTGTTTTATTGTTGTCCATCAAAGTAGTTACAGTAAACATCTCCCCTGCTCCTTCACAATCACTAGCAGTTATAATTGGAGTGTGAACATAAACAAAATCTCTGTCCTGGAAAAATTTATGAATGCCTTGTGCAGCCACGCTTCTTATTTTAAAGACAGCTCTAAACAGATTAGTTCTTGGACGGAGGTGCTGAATAGTTCTTAAAAATTCTCTAGTTGCACGCTTTTTTTGCAAAGGATAGGTAGAATCTGTAGAACCCTCAATTTGAGCGGTTGTTGCGCTTAACTCAAATGGTTGAGGAGCATCTGGTGTAAGTTTAAGAACTCCAGTAAAAACTAAAGCGGATCCAGTTCCTGCATGTGTAAGTTCTTCATAATTATCTAAATCACTACGAGATAAAACAACCTGCAAATCCTTAAAACAGCTTCCATCATTAAGTGTTATAAAAGCAAAATCTTTTAAATCTCTAATTGATTTGGCTCAACCCGCAACTGTAATGGATTTACCTTCTAAGT
>CAVGFB010000058.1:0-4061 GCA_963628375.1 Gorillivita sp. (SeqCode) | reverse complement strand
GTATATAATAGCAACTGTTTTATAAGTGAGGGGTTTAGATGATAAACAAAAAAATAACTAAAATATTTTTAAGCAGCGTTCTTGCCTTGTGTATTGCGTGTCCATGCTTTTTAAATGGTATTAACAAAGCGTATGCAGAACCAAGCATAGAATCAGTAACAGCTCAGCTTCAAGAACAAAGTGCTGTCCTAGATAGAGCGTCAGCTAACTATGGAGATGCTTTAGCCGAGCAAGAAAAGGCTCAAACAGCTGTTAACTCTGCACAAGAAAAAATTGACGATTGTAATGTAAAGATTAATGATTTAAGCGGCAAATTATCTGTTCGTGCTAGAGGAATGTATAGAAATGGTACAAGTTCCATTTTGGATTTTGTTTTGGGAGCATCAAGTTTTTGAGAGCTTTGCAATAACCTAGAAATTCTAAATGCAATGAACGCTAGTGACGCAAGTATGGTAAGCGAAAGTAAGTCTCTACGCCGTGAAGTTGAATCACAAAAAGCTGTTATGGATGAAAATCTCACCATTGCAACAAATAAAGCAAATGAGGCTTACGAAATAGCAAAAAATGCACAAGCTATTGAGAGCAACTTAAAAGCTCAATTAGATACTTTAACAGAAGAACAACGTGCTGCTGCTGCCGCTGCTGCTGAATCAAGTAGATCAAGTGGCTACACCCCATCACCTTCATATGATCCACAACCACAGCCATATGATCCAGGTTCAGGAAGTGTAATTGTTGCACGTGCACAAGGAGAGCTTGGAAAACCCTACATCTGAGGTGCTGTAGGACCTGCTGGATATGATTGTTCTGGACTTGTAAGCTATTGTGTTAGTGGCTCTCATGTAAGAATTGGTACGACTAATACATTTATGGGATGAACTAGAGTAAGCAATCCTCAACCAGGAGATGTTGTCACAACTTATGAACACTGCGGTATTTATGTAGGAGGCGGAAGCATGATTCATGCTCCTCAACCAGGAGATGTTGTAAAATATGGTGGCGTTCAAGGTGGCATGATTTATGTTCGACCATAAAAGTTTTATTAATTATTGAAATTTACCCTTAAATTCTTTAAATTAAGTTTATAAAATAACTTTTAAATAACTATCAAGTAAATAAATAGATTGTTATTTTGTGTTATTTGTATAATAAACGAGTAACGGGAGCGTGGCGGAATGGCAGACGCAGCGGACTTAAAATCCGCCGGGATAACCGTGGGGGTTCAAATCCCCCCGCTCCTACCACTTCATCAATCAAGTTTTTAAAAGATTCTCTAATTTTAAGATTGACACACAAAATTTTATTTCTTCTTTCTTTCCTTAGATAGTGGCATAATTGTCATTGACTCATTTTTGTATAAAAAAACACCTGATAAAAAATTAGCTTTATTCTGTTTTTTAATTTTGTGTAGTCTCAAGTTGTTATTTTCCATAAATAAAAAGCTTGGATGAATATTTAAAGCTATAGAAAGTTTATCAATAATCCTTGCAGATGGATTCGTGACGTCTTGTTCAATATAGCCAATCATGCATTTACTCACGCCTGATTTATATGCCAATTCTTGTTGTGTTAAATTATTTAGTTTTCTATATATTCTTAGGTTTTTGGCAATCAAACTATCTATAACCATAATTCCTCCTTATTTTAAAATGTTTATTGTAACTAAATTTATATATTACCAAGTTTATTTGTATGTATAAATTAAAGTGGTAAACGTTATTAAAAACAAGTATTCCTTAAAAAAATTTTAAAAAGAATAATTCTAAGTTAAAAATATAACTTAGGTATTGCATTGCCTTTATAAATAAATAGAATTTACAAAAAAATTACGTTATAGGAGGATTTTATGGACAAACAACAATCAGCATTTGCAGGAGGAACAACAGTTACATTTAATTCAAATGGAACTTATAGTTCTGGGCCAAAGGATCAAACAAAAAAACAAGGTTCTGGAGGTGCAGGCTTTAAGAACATGAGCAGTGAAGAAAAGAAAAAAACCAAGCGTACATTTTTGATCTCATTTTTGGGGGGTTTTTGTGCGTTTATTTTAGTTCTTTTGTTAGTTTGAATTATTAATCTAGCAACTGGAAACAAGTTCGGTGCAACAACATTAGGCGCAACTAGCAACACGGCTATTACACAATCAGATAACGCAGAAACTCTTGCCGAGGCAGTCTCTCAAAAATGTTTGCCTAGTGTAGTGTCAATTAATGTGTATTCAAATAGTAGTACTAGCAGCATATTCGGACAATCACAAAGTAATTCTCAAACACTTTCAAGTTTAGGAAGTGGAGTTGTTATCTCTAATGATGGATATGTAGTAACTAACCAACATGTTATTTCTGGAGCTTCTTCGCTTAAGGTTTCAGTTGGAGGAAATGAAGTAGACGCAGATATAGTTGGTCAAGATTCTAGCTCTGATATTGCCGTAATAAAACTTAAAAACGCAAGTAATCTTGTTCCAATTGAGCTGGCTGATAGTGACAATATTAAAGTAGGAGAATGGGTAATGAGTATAGGTAGCCCTTTTGGACTTGAGCAAAGTGTTGCTACTGGAATAGTTTCAGCAAAATCTAGAAGCCAGGTAGTTTCTTCACAGAGTGACGGAACAAATAAAGTATACACAAACTTAATTCAAACTGATGCTGCTATTAACCCTGGTAACAGCGGTGGTGCTCTTGTGGATGCAAACGGCAAACTTATTGGTATAAACGCATTGATTTCTTCTTCGTCTGGTAACTATAGTGGTGTAGGCTTTGCAATTCCTTCGAATTCTGCTATTGATTTAGCTAAACAAATTATAGAAGGAAAAACTCCAAGTCATGCTCAACTAGGGGTAACAACTGTACCTGTAACTTCACAAAATGCTCAACAATATGGTTGATCTGTATCAAGCGGTGCATACGTTAGATCTGTTGTAAATTCTGGTGCTGCAGATAAAGCAGGAATCAAAACAGGAGATATCATCACAAAAGTTGGTGATACTAAAATTGACAGTTCAGATGCACTAGTGTTAGCTGTTCGTTCACATAATCCAGGTGATACTGTTAAAATAGAACTAAACAGAAATGGTGAATCTATTACTGTGGATGCAACTTTAACATCTGATGAAGGTCAAAGTGCAAGCAATACACAAAACAACAATTCAAGTTCAGGAAATTCAGGAAGCAATAATTCTAAAAGCTTAGAAGATATATATAAATATTTCTTTGGTAGATAAGATTATAAAGCGAAAGATATTTATACAAAATTAAAAGCCCTGCATTTTATGTAGGGCTTTATTTATAAAGAACAAAATAATTAAAGAATGTTGTGTTAGAATTATTTATATGGAGAGATGTCCGAGCTGGTCGAAGGAGCACGATTGGAAATCGTGTATGCCCCAAAAGGGTATCTGGGGTTCGAATCCCCATCTCTCCGCCACTCTATTTTACCAGTTCAGACACTAATTTTAAGCGAATATTTTATCACAATTCTTTAATGTCAGCTTAGGTGTCAGCTTGACTAAGATTTTAATTGCTCACGACCTCCTTTCCATTTATAATTTTTCACTCTAATTTTTGACTTGTTTTTTATTATTTATTAATTCTTTTGTTTTATCAACGTCAATTCTCACAGTACTTGTTCCAAACGGATACACAGCAACAATTGTATTATTTTTAATCATTTGCCTTATACAGTGTGGAGAACATTTTAATCATACACCAGCTTCTGCAACCGTTATAAGCTTCTGATTAGATATCAATTTCTGCAATTCTGCTAATTTATTTAATGGAATATCTTTATAATCCTTATATCCGTCTAGTTTTCTAACTGTTCAACTCATAAATTTCTCCTTTATAAAATTTAATTTTTAAACATATCATCAAGGCTTACTCCAGTTAATTTTGACAATCTCACTGCCTGTCCCATTGTTAAATCTTCAGGACATCTACATATCAACTGATAAGCTCGCCTTTTACTAACATTTAAGAATTGAGCTATATCTCCTCAACTCAAACCTTCTATATTTATTTTTGCTAATACTTTCTTCATGTTTTGATTAATTATATTATATTATT
>CAVGFB010000057.1:0-7669 GCA_963628375.1 Gorillivita sp. (SeqCode) | reverse complement strand
TATACAAATGTTTTTTCACTTTTAATGCTGGATGTATAGATACCATTAGCATCTGTCACTTTAACTAGGATGTTATATCCACCATCGTCACTTGTAGCTGTATATGTACTACTATCAGCACCTGTAATTACAGACTCATTACCATCTTTATCAACTCGATATCACGTGTATTTTGCCTTTGCTTCTTTAGGGAAATTATTGAGTGTAGAGGTTAGTGTAACACCTGATATAACAGGGTCAGCGCCTGGATTGACTGTAACAGTTGCATCACTAGGAAATTGTTTGTATACTTGTACCATATCGCTTGATATAGTTGTTGTATATGTGCCTGTTGTATCATAGACTTCTGCATTAATACTAAAGCCTATTAATTCAACAGGTACAGTGTATGTTTCCTCTTCTCCAATTAAAGACTTGTTGCCATCTTTATCAATTTTATATCATTTAATGCCAGCAGTTGCATCACTTGGAAAGTTGACTAACTTAACACTTAGTTCATCTCCTGCATATGCAGCTTCTGGTTTGGGCTTGACAATTTCTGCCTTAGCATCACTCGGAAAGGCTCTTTCTTTACTATATTCAAGTTTATAAAAGTCATCAATCTCGCTTTTACTTTTTGCTTTCTCAATTAAAGAAGCTGGAACAATATCACAATTAAGTTTTCCTTCATAAGTCGAATTGCCCAAAACTTTCATACCTATTACATTAGAAAAGAAAGTTTTATATTCGCCGTCAACAGTGACGTTTTCGATATTTAAAGTATATTCTGATCTATTTACAATGTCAATTCTGTTTTCTAATATATCCCCAGTTTCATTAAACTTTAGATAAGAAGACGTTGAGATGCCTTGAGTTGTAGGCGTGTCGTTATTCATTGCATTTGCAACAATTGTTTTTGTTCCACAAACTCCTACAGAGACAAGCAAACAAAGTGCAAAAATACTTAAAGTTTTGTTTTTTAGTTTGTGCGTTTTATATAAATATATAAGCAGTACAATAAAGCCTATAGCAAAAGCACCTAAAATTATAGGCAGAAGATTGAATTCCCCAGTAGACGTTGAAGTACTTGCATCAATCGGAACATTACTGCCACCCCATCCGCTAGGCACTACATCTCCGCCTCCACCACTAGATACAAGTTCTAGGGTAAGGTTGCCAGCAATACTCTCACTTAATGCAAATGCTTGAATTGGTAGCATAAGGCTACAAAACATAAATACAAAAATGAAAAAGCTTAAAATTTTAATTATATTATTCTTAAACAAAAAATAAGTTTTTTTATACATAGTCCATTAAATAGATTATATTTTTATTATAGCTTATTATACTCTCTCTCTCTCTCTCTCTCTATTTTATTTATTTTTTTTTATTTTTTTGTGTAAATAAAACTTTAAAGAGTAAAATACTTAACCCACATAGCGTGGAGTTAAATTGAAAGATAAGAAAAATAATCAAAACAAAATGTTTAACAACAACCAAACTAACAATAATATTAATAACGCAGATGTTCAAATATATGATTCTGAGGATAATAACAAGAATGAAAAAAGAAAAGATTTTTCTTCAGCTGTAATTTCAATAGTATTTAGCCTTTTTGGTACTATTGTGTTTTTTCCTTGTTGTGTTTTATCTTTAATATTGTCAATATATGGACTCAAATATAGAAAACAATATATAAAACTTTTTATGCTTGCCTTGGTCATAAGTATTTTTGGCCTTTTACTTTGAGCAATTTTTGTTATATTAAAATCTAGTGGAATTGACATTTCAAACTCAATAAAAAATTTATCTTAAGGAGGGAATTACTATGTCAAACGTAAAAAAAGAATGGACAGAAACCTACAATAAATTGTTGGATAAAGCTATAAACATGAGAAACTACTCATATGTCCCTTATTCAAACTTTAGTGTAGGTGCTGCACTTTTATCGAAAGACGGTAGGGTCTTCGGTGGCTGTAATATAGAAAACGCAGCTTACTCGGTTGGAATTTGTGCTGAAAGAACTGCATTTTCTAAAGCGATATCCAAAGGCGTTAAAGAATTTAGTGCAATTCTTATTGTTGGAAACAAAAAAGATAAAAAAAATGTAGACATAGCTCCTCCGTGTGGGATGTGCAGGCAATTTATCAGAGAATTTACTGATAATGAATTTTTAATAATACTAGCTAAAACAGATGATGACGGTAATCTAATTGATTATGAAATTTATAAAAGGGATGAACTACTCCCCTGTAGTTTTGGTCCGGAAAATCTTCAAAATTAGAATTTAAGTACTCTAAATGGACTTTGCAGGCACTGATTTAATATCTACTTTAGCTATAATGCTTGTGTGTGGTATTGTAGCTGGAGGAATTGGATCTCTACTTGGAATTGGTGGCGGCATGATAGTAACTCCTGTCCTTACGATTTTATTTGGGATTGATATTAAATATACAATTGCGGCAAGCTTAATTGTGGTTATTGCTACAAGTTCAGGATCTACAATTGCATATCTTAAAGACAAAATTCTAAATTTAAGAGCTGCTATGTTCTTAGAAATTTTTACATCATTAGGTGGAATTTGTGGTGCATTGTTATCAGGAATTTTAAGTCCTATAATATTGTATGTTTTATTTGGAATTTTAATTATTAACAACACTATAGGAATGTTGAGAAAATTAATAAAGCCACAAAAAAAGGATGAGATCATAACTAAAGGCAGCAGATCAGCTGAAATCCTTAAATTAAATGGCACATATTATGATGTTGCTCTAAAAAAACAAATAGACTATTCTTGTAAAAATGTTGCATTGGGTAGCTTTATTATGTATTTAGCTGGTATCGCAAGTGGACTTTTAGGAATAGGATCTGGAGTTTTTAAAGTCATAGCTATGGATGGCGCTATGAAAATGCCACTTAAAGTTTCAACGTCTACTAGCAACCTAATGATGGGTGTTACCGCATGTGCAAGTGCGTTGATTTATTTTATGCAGGGTCAAATTTTGTGTCAAGTAGCAGTTCCTGTGGCACTTGGTGTGCTTATAGGAGCAACTATTGGATCTAAAATTATGCCTCACATAAAACCTTTAGTATTAAGGATTATATTTATTCCGTTTCTATTTTTAATTGCATTTAGTATGCTACAAAAAGCTTTTGTTTTATATTTTGGATAAACTAGAACACAACATAGGAATCGCAATGAGAATTGGAGTTGCCCTGGCAACTTTATTTATGATTATAGGAGTTGTATTGATGTTTTTTGATGGTTCTATAAATACAGACCCTACTGCTTACAACAAAAGTATAACTTTTGCAAATATTTGAGATAGCATAACAAACTTTGAGAGTTGAGGATACTTAACTCTTGGAATTGCTTTGTTAATCTTTACGCCGATACTTAGAGTAATTGCTTCTATTTTTACCTTTGCTTATGAAAAAGATCTTCTATATGTAGTAATTACATTCTTTGTACTTTTTATAATTATCTTAAGTTTTATAATCGGTTTGGTTTTAAACTAAAAATAAGCAAAAGTCAAACTTTTAAATTATTCATTTAAATTTAAATTTAATATTTGTTATGAAAGCTTTTCAACATATTTAACAACATCCCCTACTGTTTTTAAACCTTCAGGATCACCAAAGTCAATATTTAACTTATCCTCTAACTCACATATCATCTCTACTAAATCTAGAGAATCCAATTTTAGACTTTCAAAAGTTGAGTCAAGCGATACCGTATCAGGATTAATGTTTTGTTTATCTTTTAAAATATCTTTTATTGTTTGCAGTGTGTCCATTATTTCTCCTTTGAAATATTATTATCAAATTTTACTTGATTTCCTTTACCCTAATAAAGTTTTCATAGATACTACCTTCTATTGAATACCCTGAACAAAGGACAATTTTATCTCCTTTTTGTAAGTCTAAATATGTCTTAGCAACTTCTCTGGCAGACTCAAGCATGTGCTCTAAGTCCTTTAACTCTGCTTTATAAAAGCCGTGACAACCTCACACGAGAGCAAGTTGGTTATATGTCTTTTCATCTCTTGTAATTGCTAATACGTCGACATTACTTTTAAATAAAGAGATCATCGTAGGCACATATCCACCATCGGTAAAACAAATAATTGCAGAAGCTTTAGTGTCTTTTGCCATAGCACAAGCAGCATGAGCTACAGCGTCACTGATTGCACTTTCATCTAAATGAGGGCGATGAACTTGATTTGTACTATATTGATTTAACTTCTCAGATGCAAGGCAGATTTTTGCCATTGTCTCAACAGCTTGAACAGGATATTTACCAGCAGCAGTCTCCCCTGATAACATAACTGCTCCAGTACCATCAAATACAGCATTTGCAACATCTGTGCACTCGGCTCTTGTAGGTCTTGGTTTTTCTATCATTGATTCCAAAAGCTCAGTTGCTGTAATTACGTTTTTCCCTAAACGTTTACATTCTTTTATAATGTCTTTTTGAATTGTGGGAATCATATCAAATGGCACTTCAACACCAAGATCGCCTCGTGCCACCATAAAGGCACAACAATATTTTGAAATTTCTTCGAGATTGTCTATTCCAGCTTGGTTTTCAATTTTAGCAATAAGCTTGATGTTCCTTGCTTTATGCTCAGTTAAAAAATTACACACATCAATTAAATCCTGTGCACAAGAAACAAATGAACATGCAATATAATCAACTTTATTTTTAATTCCAAAAAGTATATCTTGTTTGTCAGTTTCTGACAAATAATCAATGTTTAAATGCTTACCAGGAAAGTTAAGCGACTTTCTATTGCTTAATCTGCCACCTTCATTAACTACAGTATGAATTTTATTTCCTTCAATACTTTCAACAGTAAATGAAATCAATCCATCATTTGCAAGAACTGTATCCCCTGCTTCAAGTTCGCTAGGCAAATTATTATAGTTAACACTAACAATACTTTCATTTCCCTCAACTTTATCTGTGGTAAAAGTAAACTTGTCCCCTTTTTTAAGGTCTACAAACTTATTTTTAAATCGGTCAATCCTAAATTCTGGACCTTTTGTGTCAAGCATAATTGCTAGTGGTCTGTTTCTTTTTTTTCTTATTTCATGAAGAATATCAATCTTTTCTTGGTGAGTTGAGTGATAACCGTGTGAAAAGTTAAGTCTAGCTACATTCATGCCTGCTTCTATCAGCTGCTCAATTGTCTCCTTGTCTGAAGAAGACGGCCCTAATGTGGCAATTATTTTTGTTTTTCTAAGTGTATTATTCATAAATCCCCAATTCTTAATTACTTTATTTTATTTTTAAATTTAGCTCATCAAGAGACTCTTTTGAAATTTCTATAGGAGCATTAGTCATTAAATCATTTGCTGATGTTGTTTTTGGAAATGCGATTACATCTCGAATGGAATCTCTGCCAGCTATAAGCATAACTAACCTATCAAGGCCTAAGGCAATACCTCCATGTGGTGGGCATCCGAGCTCTAAAGCTTGCAGTAAATGTCCAAATTTTTTATCTATTTCACTGTCACTAAGTCCGCATACTTGTAAGACTTGTCTTTGTTCTTCTGCATTATGTATACGAATAGTACCTCCACCAACTTCATATCCATCCATAATAAGATCATAACTATGACTACCGCATTCAAGTGGATTAGTCTTGATTTTGTCCATATCAGAGTCAAGAACATGTGTAAAAGGATGATGCTCTGCACTGTATTTACCAGTCTCTTCATCAATACAAAACATAGGAAAGTTAACTACTCACAAAAGACTGTGCTTATTTCTGTCAATTAAATCTAGGCTTTTACCGAGACTACATCTAACAGCACCTAAAGAAAGACAGGCAACCTTAGTTTTGTCAGCAACAAATAGTGCCATATCGCCATCTTGAATGTTTAAGGCATTTTTTATCTCTTCTAATGCGACTTTGTTTAAAAATTTTGCAAAAGAACTGCTTATAGTCCCATCTTTCCTAACCAAAATATACGCTAATCCTGATGCTCCATTATCTCTAGCTATTTTAACAAGATTATCAACATTCTTTCTACTCCAGTCTCCTGCTCCTTTAGCAACTAAAGCTTTAACAACACCTCCGCATTTGACAACAGACTCAAAAACTTTAAATCCACAACTTTTAGCAATATGACTTACATCTTGCAATTTCATTTCAAATCTTAGATCTGGCCTATCTGATCCATAATCATTTAATGCATCTCAATATTGCATTCTTTGTAGAGATGACTCTATATTTATTCCGACTTCTCCCAATGACTCTCTAATTACATCTTCAGTTAAATTTATAACTTCATCGTTGTTAACAAAACTCATTTCTATATCAACTTGAGTGAATTCAGGTTGTCTATCTGCACGCAGGTCTTCATCTCTAAAGCATCTAGCAATTTGATAATAACGCTCAACACCGGAAACCATCAAAAGTTGCTTAAACTGCTGTGGTGATTGCGGTAGTGCATAAAAACACCCTGGATTTACCCTGCTTGGAACAACGTAATCACGCGCACCCTCAGGAGTTGGATTTGCTAGGATAGGAGTTTCTATATCTATAAAGCCTCGTTTATCTAGACTGTTGCGTATTGCATGAGCAAACTTATGACGGATATATAAAGTTTTATACATTTCTGGACGACGCAAATCTAAAAACCTTCATTTTAATTTCATATCGTCAGACGTATCAATGTCATCATCAATGCTAAAAGGAGGAGTTTTTGATTTATTTAACAATGAAACTTTTTTTGCAACAACTTCTATCTCACCTGTTGGCATATCAGGGTTTTTATCCTTTTCACCACGAGATCTTACCTTGCCTTCAATACGTAGAACATATTCTCTTCCAAAATGACTG
Organism: Gorillivita sp. (SeqCode); assembly: GCA_963628375.1. Classification (GTDB taxonomy): domain Bacteria; phylum Actinomycetota; class Coriobacteriia; order Coriobacteriales; family Eggerthellaceae; genus Gorillivita. The sequence goes on along the minus strand of CAVGFB010000057.1, from coordinate 839 downwards.
ATCTGTTCGTAATTTTCCATGCCCAATTCACTAGGACTAATCAAAACCTGAACTATTCCAGTTCTATCTCGCAAAGTTAAAAAACAAAAAGACCCTAAGTTTCTAAGTCTTCATACTCACCCGCAAATAACAACATTGTCATCTATATTGTTTTTGGTTAAACTACCACATGTACTATTATGCATGCAATACTGATTGTCAAATTTTCCTTCTATATTAAAATTCATCTCTATCCTCATAAATTACTAAAATCCTGCTACATAACTAAAAATTTTGTCAATATCAATCAAATTTTGCTCATGACTTTTCATATTTCTCGCTGTTACTTTGCCTTGCTTTAACTCATCTGGACCTACTATAAACACATGTTCACACCCTAACTTATTAGCAATTTTGAGCTGAGCTTTTAAACTTTTGTTTAGGTGGTCTATCTCACATGAAACTTTATTTTCTCTTAGAGTTTGAGCAATACTAAAACATTTATCTCTACAACTCTCATCAACGCAAGCAACATAATATTTTACAACACAATTTGGTTCAAATTTAAAACCAGTACTTTGAAGAGCTAACAATGTTCGCTCATATCCCAAAGCAAAGCCAAACCCAGGCACATCACCTCCGCCAAGTTCAGTCATAAGGCCATCGTATCTGCCTCCACCTGCAATAGAATCCTGAGATCCTAACCCACTTGCTCTTACTTCAAAAACAGTACGCGTATAGTAATCAAGCCCCCGAACAAGCCTGCTATCTAATTTATATTTAATGTTACTTTTATTTAAATAGTTTTTAACACTTTCAAAATGCTGTTTACACTCATCACATAAGTAATTATCTATTGT
>CAVGFB010000056.1:0-7577 GCA_963628375.1 Gorillivita sp. (SeqCode) | reverse complement strand
GAGTAAATAAGTTCTCATAAATAATTTGTTTAATAGATCTAGTTTTGATACTGGTATCAAGATTAACTTGACCAGCATTTATACGTTTTTCAACTTCTTGTTTGTTTAATCCTTTATTTTGCTTCATATCAGTTTTCTCCATAATTAATATCTACAATAAGTGGAACCCTTAGTTTGACTACATTTTGCATTTCATGTTTAACAATCTCTAATACTTGATTTATTTCATTTTTCTCTACAGAAAAATCAAGCTCATCATGAACTTGAATCATGCACCTAGATTTTAGTTTATTTTTATTAAATTTATTAAATATATTTATCATCGCAAGTTTGATTATGTCAGCTGCACTCCCTTGCATAGGATGGTTAAGAGCTGCACGCTGTGCATATAAGCTAAATTTATTGTTTGATTTAATTTGAGGAATATAGCGCCTTCTCCCAAATATAGTTGTTGCATAGCCTGTACTTTGGGCATCTGCTTGTAAATTGCTAAGATAATCTCTAACACCTGTATAAGTGTCAAAATATTTATCAATTATTGATTTTGCTTCTTTTATAGGGATTGAGAGGGTCTTTGACAGGCCATATGCCTGTTGACCATAGATAATTCCAAAATTTACAGTTTTTGCAATACTTCTTTGTTTTTTGCTTACTTTATCAATACCACAATCGAATATATTCGCAGCTGTAGCACTATGGAGATCTTTATTTTCAATAAATGCTTTAATTAGTTTTTCATCTTGAGAAAGATGGGCTAAAATTCTAAGTTCAATTTGAGAATAATCAGCACACAAAAATAAATGATCTTCTCTTATAGGAACAAAGCATTCTCTTATCTTACTCCCAAGAGATGTTTTAACTGGAATATTTTGAATATTTGGATCATGGCTAGAAAGCCTACCTGTAGATGTTTTTTTTTGGTCATAAGTTGTATGTATCAATCCATCATTTAATTTTAGTTTTGGAGTTGTGTCAATATATGTTGATAAAAGTTTTGATAGCTCTCTATATTCTAAAACTAAAGATGGGAGTATATGTTCGGATTTTAGCTCTTCTAAAACTTCAGCACTTGTAGAATAACCTGATTTTGTTTTACTTTTTTTTGAAAGTCCTAAAACTTCAAACAAAATATACCCCAATTGCTTTGGGCTATCAATATTAAATTCAGTACCTGCTTCTTTGTAAATTTCGTTTTGTAAATTTAGCAATTTCTCTTTACAAAAATTATGGAGTTTTTTAAATTCGCCATCATTTATACGTATTCCACATCTCTCCATTAAAACTAAAGGTGCAACCAAAGGGCATTCAATATTGTAATAAACATAATTTAAATCGTTTTGTTGTAATAAGTCTTTAACTTTATCTTTTATTAAATAGCAAATCTGAGATCTTTGGTGCAATCTCATTTTTATTTGATTGTTTTTCTTATGTATATAGTCCTTAACATTTTTATCAATCTTAATTTGATCTTTATCAAAACTTAATGTGTGCTTATAAATTTGATCATACACATCAAAGGCACTATATTCTGCTCTATCGCTATTTAAGATGTAACCTGCTAAACTAATATCAAATATTTTTGAATCTATTAGTAGGCCACTATCAACAGATGAGCTAATTGATGAATCATTTGGACATAAAATGCAAAAAAGTTTTTTAGTATCTTCTACTATTACATCTGTTTCCTTAGATACCTCTAAACACGAAATTAGAAAATTTTTAGCTTGAACACCACTTAAAAATAATGTTTTATCCTGAAACGTAACAGAACAAACAATTTCAGATGTGTCCGTTTCTTCAAAATTATTGTCAAAAATGTTTTGTTGATATGGTTTTTTTTGAAGCTTATCAACTGATATAGCAAATGGTATTTTATTATTTAAAATCTCTTTTGATAGTTTTAAAGCTTCATCCCCTTTAATTATTTTATTTAATTTAATAGATGAATTAATATTTTCATTATTGTTTGTATTTGAAAATTCTGTATTTTGATCACTAGAATTAGTATGTGATTTGTTTTTTATATTTATATCAATATCATCAACATCTACATTAATCAGCTTTAAATAATTCTTTAGAGTAGATTTTAATTCATATTTAATAAATGTATTACATATATCACTAATATTATAATCAGGAAAACAAACACTTTTTAAATCCACATTTATATCAACATCTCTTTTTATAGTAGCAGCAAGCTTACTAATATATGCCATATCCTTGTCATTTATAATATTTTGTTGAACTTTGCCTTTTATTTCATCTGTGTGAGAGTAAATATTATCAAGGCATCCGTATTTTTGCAAAAGTAAAGTAGCTCTTTTAGGTCCCACATTACTAACTCCAGGAATATTATCAGACGTATCACCTGTAAGAGCTAGATAATCAATAAATTGTTCTGGTTTAATTCCATATTTCTCTAAAACTTCTTTAGGACCTAAAACATCAACGGAGCTAACACCCTTTTTCATATTAACAATCTTAGTATATTCACTAGCTAATTGATTTGCGTCCTTGTCTCCCGTAACAAGTAAGCACTCCATATTTTGCTGTTCTGATAAATAAGATATTGTACCTAATATATCATCCCCCTCTCATCCTTGTTTTTTAACAACAGGGATATTTAGGGATGTTAAGATTTCTTCAATAATAGGAAATTGAACTCTAAGTTCATTATCCATAGGCTTTCTTTGAGCTTTGTAACTCTTAACGGCTTGTAGTCTAAAATCTGGAATTCCTGCATCAAAAGCACAAAATATTGCTTCTGGTTTGGTGTGCTGATAAAAAGATAAAAGCATATTTAAAAAACCATGCACAGCATTCGTTGGTGTGTTATCACTAAGTCACATATTAGGTGGAACTGCATGATATGCTCTGTGTAATCAAGAATTGCCGTCAATTACAGCTATTTTTTTTCTATTTACTTTCATCGTGGGACTAAATTTTAACACATATTAAATTTTTACTAAAAATACAAGTAAATATATAGTTAATTTTAAGGTTGATTATGTCTTAGCATCAAATCATGTTTGAAGTATTAAACTTGCAGCTATATCATCTAATTTTCCACGCATTTGTTTTTGATTTAAGCCTTTATTCTTAAGGATTTTTTTTGCTTGTTTTGAAGTTAATCTCTCATCAACAAACTCAACTGGAAGCGACAGAACTTTTGCAATTTTACTTCCTAAATCTTTAACTTTTAAAGATTGAGAATTTTCTTCTCCATTTAGAGATACAGGATTACCTATAACTAAAAGACCAGGATTGAACTCTTCAATTATACCTTTAACTTTTTTAGAATTATTTAAAAAATCCCCTAAATCCAATATTGAAAGAGGAAAAGCTAGTTTTGTTTCTGTAGATCCTCAAGCAACACCAACTCTAATACTACCAATATCAAGACTTAAAACATTCAAAATTTAAATTAAAGATTTACCTATAAAAGCATGGTTTTTGCTTTGTCAAGTGCAGAACTAAGTTTATCTAATTTGCTTCCACCAGCTTGAGCTAACCTATCACTTCCTCCGCCTCTGCCTTCTATGATAGGAGAAATTTGTTTAATAATTTGGTTAGCACTAAATCCCAATTTACATGCATTTGAAGTTCCAGCAGCTAAAAGATAAGCTTTATTATTTTTGAATCCACCAATAACACATGCACAACTATCGCCAACATTCTCACGTGTTTTATCTCATATTTGACGCATATCAATATTCTCTATATTTCCCAAATTGTAAACTAACAATTTATAACCAGCCTTAGATTCAACAACAGAAGTTAAATATTGCTCCAAAGATGTTAAAGATTCTTGATTATACGCAGCTTCAATGTCTTTTTTAAGATGTCTAATTTGTAAAATATTTGACTCTATTTTCTTATTTATGTCAGATACGCTACATTTTAGCGTCTTAGCACAAAGATTAATCATGTCTATATAATCATTACAATAATTATAAGCACCTAGACTTGTAACAGCTTCGATTCTTCTTGAATTTGAACCAATAGATGATTGTTTTGTTATTTTTATAAGACCAATCTCTGAAGTGTTTTTAACATGAGTTCCACCACAAAGCTCAGATGAAAATTTATCAATCTGAACAACACGAACAAAATGCCCATACTTCTCACCAAAAAGTGCAGTAACGCCCATTTGTTTTGCCTTATCTAATGTTGTTTCAAATATTTTTAAATCTATACAATCAGACACATACTTATTTGCCAGTATTTCAACTTCTCTTAATTTAGTATCTTCAATATTTTCAAAATGTGTAAAATCAAATCTAAGCATTTTATCGCTTACAAATGACCCAGCTTGTTTTACATGATCACCTAAAACTTTACGCAGAGCAGCATGTAGGATATGTGTAGCTGTGTGGTTTCTTGAAGTTAAGTCTCTTTTTTGTTTATCTACCTTTAATATAACGCTTTGACCTACTTGGACAGAGCCTTCATTAACACACACATGATGAGCATAAAGCTTTGATTCAGGAAGTGTAGTATTGCTAACCTGTGCACTGCCATCCTTAAAATAAATTACTCCACTATCTCCTACCTGACCCCCCATTTCTCCATAGAATGGAGTAGATTCGACAAATAGTGTTGCACTATCTCCTTTACTTATACTATCAACAAGCTTGTTATCTTTTATAATAGCTAGAACATTTGATTGTGACTCTGTTTTGTTATAACCACAAAACTTAGTCAAACCATACTCTTTTAATATTTTATATGTTAGATTTTCGGTGTTGTCTCATGCAGCCTGAATTATATCAGCATTTGCTGATCTTGCACGTTGTTGTTGCTGTTTCATGCATTCTCTAAAGCCCTCAACATCAACTTCTATTCCCCTATCTTGACATATTTCTTGTGTGACTTCTATAGGAAAACCATAAGTATCATGCATTTTAAATGCATCTTCGCCACTTATCTTCTCCCCGCTATTAACATGAGATAACAACTCATCTAAAAGTTCAGTTCCAAGACTTAAATTAGATAGAAAACGAGTTTCTTCTTTTAATACAACACGTTTAATTAAATTTTCATTTTCTTTAATCTCAGGATATGTTGAACCCATTAAGTTTATTATTTGATCAATATAATTTGATAAAAAAGGGCTTCTAATACCTTGCATGTATGCCTTCATGACGCATCTTCTCAAAAGGCGACGCAACACATAGTCTCTGCCCTCATTTCCTGGTAGAATTCCATCTGCAATCATAAAGGTAACAGAACGAGAATGGTCAGCGATTACACGTAAAGCATGATCTGTTTTTTTGTTTTCCTTATATTTTATATTCATCAATCTCTCGCCTAACTGAATAAGAGAATATAAAACATCAGTTTCATAATTACTTTGAACACCTTGAAGTATTGCCGCTATACGCTCTAACCCCATGCCAGTATCAATATTTTTTTTAGGCAAAGGCAAAAATGAGCCATCTTTTTGACCATCATACTGAGTAAATACTAAATTTCAAAATTCTAGATATCTATCACAATCGCATCCCGGTGCACAAGTTTTACTACCACAACTAAATTCTTCGCCTTGATCATAGTAAAGTTCACTGCACGGTCCACATGGTCCTGTAGGACCTGCACGTCAAAAGTTTTCTTCTTCTCCAAGCTTACTAATATGAGAGGCATCCACTCCTAGAGATTTTCAAATATCAATTGTTTCATCATCGTCTTTATAAACAGTAAAATATAATCTATTAAAATCGAGTCCTAGCACATCACAACTAAATTCAATAGATCATTTACACATTTCCTTTTTAAAATACTTTCCAAAACTAAAATTACCAAGCATTTCAAAAAAGCTCAAATGTCTTCCAGTGGTTCCTATAATATCTATATCGTTAGTACGAACACATTTTTGAACTGTCGTTGTACCAATATAGTTAGGACTTAAAATTTTCTGTTGCAAAAAGTAGGGCTTAAACTGAACCATACCAGCAGAAGTTAAAAGCAAAGAAGGATCATCAGGAATAAGAGAGGATGATGGCATTCTAAGAGAGCCTTTATCTTCAAAAAATTTTAAATATTTTTCTCTAATTTCTGAAGTGGTAAGATAATTCATAATATTTAACCTGCCTATATGATTTATTTAACCTTTTTTATAATAAGAAAGAAGCAAAGATGTATGAAAAATTTTATCTACTTTTTAGTTTTAACTGAATCAACATATTTTTTTAGGATATCTAGAGTATCTTGATCTAAATTTCATGCTTCTTTATAGAAATTTGTTTTTTCTTTACTAGAAAACATCTTAATTAAAAACTTTTTTGATGGAGCTATTGCATCAATTAAAGGCAGCGGACTAGCTCCATTAAAACTAATACCTTTGAAAAATACACCATCTTCAGCAACTATTCTTCTGTTATTTAATTTTTCGTAATAATAAACAAACATAGATTTAGCTACCGCTGTAGCAGGAATACTTATTAACATTCCTACTATAGATCCAATAATGCCAGACATAGATCCGCCAATAGCTCCACCTACAGTCATTGAAAATAAAGTCAAAACAGGGTGAATATTTACAGAATTAGACATAATTTTAGGACTTATAAAGGTATATACAATTTGTTGTATGCAAATAGCTCCAACAAATGCTCCAATGCCAGCTCAAAAGTTGAAGAATATTCCTGCTATACCTGCAACTGCCCCGCCTATTCAAGGACCTACAATTGGTATAATATTTAAAACACCTGTCATACACCCCAAAGCAGCTGGATTTGAAACTCCCAAAATTCAATACAAAAATCCAGATACAATACCTATAATCGCACATTGTATAAAAGTACCTTTAATGTAGCCTGCCATAATTTGTGTAATAGAAAAATGTCACATAATAGCATCTTGAGAGTATTTTTCTGGTATCAATCTTTTTGCTTCTGGTCCAAGGGAAGGCAACTCAACTAGAATTCAAAAGGCAATAACAAGTGCAATTGCTAGAGCCATGAATGTATTACCTATGATTCCACCAGCAATAATAACACTGTTTGCTCCTGCACTAGCTACGGATGATCCAATATTACCTAGATTCTTTGCACTCTCATTAATTCAGTCTTGAATTGTACTGTTTTGTAATATATAAGAATACTTATTATACATGTCAAGAGACCAATTTCGCATAAGTTCTACGTAATAAGGTATATTTTCAAACATGTTTTTTACTTGCTCGCCAAAGCCAAAAGCAGGACTTAACATAAAAAACAAGATAAGTCCAAATACAACAAACATAAAAATATATGCAATAGCTGTCCCTAAAACTCTATTAACTCCGTGTGATTCGAGTTTTGCAACTATCCCTCTAAGTAAAAAAACAAATATAACAGTTCATATAATAATGCTTACAGGAGTAGACAGGGAGTTTAGCAAAAACCCTAAGATAACTAAAATTGCAAAAATCCCAATAATATATGCAACTTTTAAAGTTTTATCTAATGATTTAGAATTTTTTTTATAGTTTGACTGATTCTGAGCCATAAACGTTTCTTTTAAATAAATAAACTATTGATCAATGACTACTTTTTCTTTTTCTTTTTAAAGAAGCCTTTCTTTTTTTGTTCATTAAG
>CAVGFB010000055.1:0-7987 GCA_963628375.1 Gorillivita sp. (SeqCode) | reverse complement strand
ATAGGGGACTATATTCTTACAGGTGCTGAGCTTGCTTGCAATGTTATAATAGATTCAACAGTTAGAAAGTTACCTGGAGTTTTAGGTGCTGATAGAGGGGTTGAAGAGGAGAGCTTTTCTCAAGGTTTGTTGGAGTATCCTCAATATACTAGACCAAAGACGTATAGAAATATGACTGTGCCTGATGTTTTATTATCTGGAAATCATAAACAAATTGATAAATGACGTCATGAGCAGTCATTACTTAGAACTTATAGATCACGGCCAGATTTAATAAATAACTTAAACTTGACTGAAGAAGATAAAAAATTTTTAGATATGTTGTAAAATATAATCATATTTGTATTGATTTAAATAGGATATTGAGTAAATATGTTTAAAAAAAATAAAGACGGTATAGACATACCAAAAGGGAAGACCAATATAAACATAAATAATAATCGCATTAATCAGAATATGCCTAATAATTTAGGTCAACAAAATTTAACTCAACAAAACATGCCAAATAATAATCAAAATTCTGTTTTTTATGACCAGGTTAACAGTTATTTTAAAAACAAAGTTGACTCTATGAATTCGAATGCTAAAGATAATGCAAATAATAATAATGGACAAAACTCGTTTAATAATGAGACAAATATCTCAAATTTAAATAATGAAAATAAATCAAAGTTCACAACTGATGATCCATTTAATACCGGAAATAATATTAACACTTCGGCATACAATGGCAGTAGTAGTTCAGTTCATTATCCAGAGTTTAACCCAAACTATAATAGACCAAGACATTTGAATAATATGGATACGAGTCAGTCAAGTTCGTATAATAATACTCAAAACAATCCCAATGTTTCAAAACCAAATTTAAATGGGCTTAATACGACTAACCATACTCAAAGCTTTAACACTGTAGGCACATATAGCAACGCTCCATGAAGCCAAAACAACTATAATAATGTGTCTCCTCAGTACAATACTTATAATCAAGAACAACTCAAACAACAGGCTGCTGAGAAAAACAAACAAAACAAAAAGAAGTCCTTAAAATCTCTTGTTGTTTTTACATGCATGATTGCATTTATTATTGGAGTTTCTTTTACATTGAGAGAATTTGTGTTTCAATCCTATGAAATACCATCAGGATCTATGGAAACAACGATTTTACCAGGAGATATGGTTTTTGCAGAAAAATTAAGTCATTATTTTACTAGCCCAAAAGTAGGAGATATTATTACATTTAATGACCCTAATGTTGAAGGTAGAATATTGATTAAAAGGTGTGTTGCAACAGAAGGGCAAGTTGTTAACATAAATAATAATAAATTATATGTTGATGGCAAAGAAATGATAGAGCCTTATGTTAATAATAGACCTACTAAAACTTTAAATGGAAGCCATATTTCATTTCCATATACTGTTCCGGAGGGTCATGTTTGAGTTATGGGAGATAATAGAACAAATTCTCAGGATTCGCGCTATTTTGGCTCTATTCCTGTAAGTTCTGTAATTGGTCATGCTGTTTTTACGTATTTTCCAATCTCTAGTTTAAAGTTTCTATAACATCAAAAAAATTGCATATACAATTAAAATAGGATATCATGAATTGTTTTTTATTTTCTAAAGTGAGAAATATATGAGGAATATAAAATCTAATACATTTCAAGACATAATAATGAATTTAGATAAATTTTGAGCTTCTTTTGGATGTGTCATTATGCAGCCTTACGATATGGAGGTTGGTGCTGGTACTTTCCATAGAGCAACTACACTTAAAAGTTTAGGGCCTGATAGCTGGTATAGTGCTTATGTACAGCCATGTAGAAGACCAACTGATGGCAGATACGGTAATAATCCAAACAGATTACAACATTATTATCAGTATCAAGTTTTATTAAAACCTTCTCCAGATGATGTGCAGGATTTATATCTTGAAAGTCTTAAATGTATTGGAATTGATCCAAAAAAACACGATATACGTTTTGTTGAAGACAATTGAGAAAGCCCTACGTTAGGTGCTTGAGGTCTTGGATGAGAAGTGTGAATTGATGGTATGGAAGTAACTCAATTTACATACTTTCAACAGGTTGGTGGTTTTGAGTGTAGGCCAGTTTCAGCTGAGATTACATATGGTCTTGAAAGGCTTGCAATGTATATTCAAAAAGTTGATAGTGTATATGATTTAGTTTGAACAAAAAATCAAGACGGAAGTATTACTACATATGGAGATATTTTTCTAGAGAATGAAAAGCAATTCTCAAAATATAATTTTGAAATTGCAAATACAGATATGTTGCTTAAAGAATTTAGTGCTTTTGAGAAAGAATGTAATAGTATATTAGATAAAAATCTTCCTCTACCTGCTTATGACTATGTTCTTAAGTGTTCTCATGTTTTTAATTTGCTTGATGCTAGAGGTAAAATATCTGCTACTGAGCGCATGTCTTATATCTTGCGAATTAGAAGTCTTGCAAAAGCATGTTGTGAAAGTTATCTTAAAAATATCTGTAAAGTAGAAACTTATGATTTTGGAGCGGATGATGAGTGTAGGTAATCTTGTATTTGAAATAGGAACAGAAGAACTTCCAGCTGTAGAGCTGCATAACGTCACTCCTAAATTAAGCAATATTGTTAAAAATAAAATAGACAAAAGTTTTAAGTATGGTGATATTAATGTTTTTACTACTCCACGTAGGATTTTAATAAAAATAAGTGATATACCGCAAAAGGTTGAAGGAGAAAACTTAGAGATAAAAGGACCAAAGGCAAGCATTGCTTATAAGGATGACAAACCAACACCTGCAGCAATTGGATTTGCTAAAAAAAACAATGTAGATGTAGAAGATCTCTACATTTCAAACGTTAAAAACGTTGATTATGTTTTTGCAAAAAAAATTATTCCACAAAAAGATATTTTAGACATTCTACCTGGTACTATAATTAATATAATTTCTAATATTCCATGAAAAAAAACGCAAAGATGGGGTAATTGTCAAGTTGAATTTGCTCGTCCAATTAGATGAATTTTTGCAATGTATAAAGATAGAGTTGTTGATTTTGAATATGCTGGGATTAAAAGTTCAAACTATACGTTTGGTCACAAGTTTTTGAACCCTCAAAATTTAGATATAAATAATGCTGATGACATTATTCCAGCTCTTAGATGTGCAAATGTAGTTTTATGCGAAAATGAACGTAAAGAGTTAATAACAACTCAAATTAAAAATATTGAGTTACAACTAAATTTAAAATGCAAAATTGATTTGACTACATTGTGTGAAGTAGTTAATTTAGTTGAAAAGCCAACTTGTTTGGTAGGTGAGTTTGATGATAGTTTTTTAAATATTCCAAAAGAGATAATAATAGATGCTCTTTTGACTCATCAAAGGTATTTTCCTCTGTTAGATAAAAATGATAATTTAACTAACAAGTTTATCATAGTAAGTAATGGGGATAAAAATTATTCAGATAATATAGTTAACGGGAACGAACGTGTTGTTGCTGCGAGGCTCTTTGATGCTAGATTTTTCTGAGATGAGGATAGAAAACATCCTTTAGAGTATTACCTTGAAAATTTGAAAAATGTAGTCTATCACGAAAAGCTAGGTACTACTTATATGAAGTCTAAGCGTATAGCTACTCTTTCAAAATATGTATCTATTTGTGCTAATTGTAGTGATGAAATCCAAAATTTAAGTTACAGAGCTGGACTTTTATGTAAGGCAGATTTAGTAACTAACGCTGTTGTTGAATTTAGCTCCCTACAAGGAGTTATGGGGCAATATTATGCACAAGAGTCTGGAGAAGATGAGCATGTAAGTAAAGCTATTGGTCAACATTATTGACCAAAATTTGCAGGGGATAATATACCAGAATCTCAAGTTGGAAAATCATGTGCAATTGCAGATAAAATTGATTCTATAGTCGGTATGTTTTGTATAGATGTCATTCCCACAGGGTCTAGTGATCCATTTGCTCTTAGACGATCAGCTCTTGGAATTCTTGCAATTCTAGATACTGATTTTAAATTTAACTTATTAGACGTAATAAATAAAAGTATAGAACTTTATTCTGAATTCATAAAATTTGATTCAAATAAAGTGTTAAATGACGTATTAAACTTTATTATGACAAGAACTTATGTAAAGCTTAAAGGTGAGAATGTTGATTATGATATTATTGATGCAGTATCTAGCTTAAACATAAAAGATCCTCTTGATTTTACAAATAGATGTAGGTCACTGCAGAATGTCAGGAACAATAAACAAGAATCACTAGATGATTTAATTTCAGCTTATTTTAGAGCTTATTCACTTTCTGATAAAAAATTAGCATATGATGTCAATACATCTATTTTAGGACAACATGAACGTGACTTATATGATAGTCTTATTAAATTGGACGAATGTGTGAATAGTTTTATTAAGCATAATCAATATGGTGAATGCATAGTATGTATTTCAAAAATAAAAGATAAGGTAGATTTATTTTTTGACAATGTAATGATTATGGATGATGATAAAGAGATCAGCGAAAATAGGATAAAATTACTTAATTCATTTATAAATATAACAAATAAGGTTGCTGATTTTAGTAAGATAACAAAAACGAATTAACGGATTTAAATTTTAGGAGGAATTATGAAAATTTTATTAGTGTGTTCAACTGGAATGTCTACATCTCTTCTTGTAAATAAGATGAATGAGATATCATCTGAAAAGTCAAGAAATGATGAAATTTGGGCAGTTCCACAAAGTGAACTTGAAAACAATATTAAAAAGTGTGATGTTTTACTTATCGGTCCTCAGATGAGAATGATGCTACCTCAGATTAAAAAATTAGCTTCTGATAACAATAATGTTCCATATGCTTTAATTCCAGCTAATATTTACAGTAGAGTTGATGGAAGTTCTGTTTTAGAATTAGCTGATACTTTACTAAACAGCTAGTTTTATTATAAAAAGGAATTTGATATGAACAAAACACAATTAACAGAAATGGCTTTTCAGATTGTTAGTTTTGCAGGAGATGCTAGAGGTATTGCTACAGAAGGTATACAACTTGCAAAAAAAGGTGAGATTTATCAAGCTAGAGAAAAAATTAAAGAAGCAAAAGACACTATCGCACAAGCTCACCTCATACAAACTGACATGGTAAGTGCAGAGGCAAATGGAGAGGAACTTCCATTTTCTGTTTTACTAATTCACGGACAAGACCATTTAATGACCGCAATGGCTGTAATTGATATGGCAAAAGAATTTATTGATTTATACGATAAATTAAATAATTAGACTTTAATTACTAATTATTTTTAATATTTTGTTTGTTGTATTTATTAATATTTTATCTACATCTATATTATAAATTTCACCCCTATCACATAATTTTGTAAAATTATGATCTATTTGAAGCTTGTCATGTGTGTCAATTTTGTATTGATCACATAAATCAACAATTTTAGATTCTCCAAAAATATTATGAATTGCACCGCACTTACTACATTCAAAGTACGACATATTTTCAACAGCACTAATAACGGGGATATTTAGAGTGCTAGCTAATTTGATTGCTTTTTGTACAATCATATCTACCAAACTTTGTGGTGTTGATATTGAAACGATTCCGTCAACTTTTAAAGATTGCATAACAGTTAAAAATACATCAGAAGTACCAGGAGGTAAATCTATCAGCAAAACATCAATATTGCCTCAGTTAGTCTGTGAGTAAAATTGCCCTATAGCACCATTTATAACAGGGCCTCTTCAAGCAACTGGTGCGTTTTGATCATCAAGAATTAAGTTAGAAGAAACTATCTTTATTTTGTTTTTTGATAAAGCAGGGTATATATTGTACTCGTCACATTTAAGCTTTTCTTTAATACCAAAAATTTTAGGAATACTGGGACCAGTAATATCAGCGTCTAAAATTCCAACTTTTAACCCTAATTTCTTTAGCTTACAAGCCAACAGGCCACATACTAAAGATTTTCCAACTCCTCCTTTACCTGATACTACACCATATATATGTGAGATATGAGTAATGTTGTTAGTATCAAATAGCGTTGAGTGGGAATCATTGTTTGAATGTTTTTTTGAACATGTTGAACAATTTAGCTTGTCACAATTTGAATGTGAGCAGTTAGAATTAACTTGATTTTCTTTATTTGCCATAATCTCTCCAGTATTAATATTTAACTTAAACGTAAATATTATAAAATTAATGTTGATTTAAATACTAAATTATTAAATGATATAATTGTTACATTATATAAAAGTGAGGTAAACAACATGAAAATTCGTATTGAAAATATTGAGGCAATTCCAAAAATAGTAGCAAATGAATATAAAGATTTAATTATAAAGAAAAACAATCCCACTCTAGGGCTTGCTACAGGCTCTACGCCATTAATTTTATACAAACAATTGGTTGAAGAATATGAAAACAAAAATATAAGTTTTAAAAACTGTACAACATTTAATTTAGATGAGTATATAGGTATTGATAAAAACAATATTAACTCCTACAGGTATTTTATGAATAAAAATTTATTCAATAAAGTTGATATTGATATTAAAAATACACATTTTCCATCTACTTATCACACATCTGAATCAGATTGTCTTGAGTATGAGAGAAAAATTGCAAATGCAGGAGGAATTGATCTTCAACTTTTAGGTATCGGCGTTAACGCTCATATTGCATTTAATGAGCCAGGGACACCTTTTGGTTCTCTTACTCATGTAGTTGAACTCACTCCTACAACCAGAACTGCAAATGCTAGATTTTTTAACAACATTAATGAGGTTCCGACTCATGCAGTTTGTATGGGAATTAGAACTATTATGAATACAAAAAAAATTATATTAATCGCACTAGGAGAACATAAAGCACAAGCAATAAAAGATGCAGTTTATGGTAGAATTTCTAAAAGATGCCCTGCAAGTATATTGCAGCTTCATCCAGATGTGACAATTTATTGTGACAAAGAAGCTGGCTCTCTTCTTTAAACACTTAATATAATTTAAATTTTTTATTTTGCAAAACAAAGGTAAATGATGGGTAAATACTTTGGAACAGACGGATTTAGAGGTCATGCTAATACAACTTTAAATTCTAAACACGCTTTTTTAATTGGTTCATATTTTGGACAAGCTGCTGTTAAGTTTAGCGGGTACGATAAGGCAAAGATAGTCATTGGTAAAGATACACGAATAAGCGGAGATATGTTTGTAAATGCACTTTCTGCTGGAATTGTGTCTACTGGAGCTAGTGCATATATCCTGGGCACTATTCCAACTCCAGGAGTTGCTTATATAACAAATAAGTTTAATTTTAACTTTGGAATAATGATATCTGCAAGCCATAATCCATATTATGATAATGGAATTAAAGTTTTAAACATGCATGGAGAAAAGCTTACAGATAAGGTTATTGGATTGTGTGAAGATTATATTGATGCTGGTATTGATAATGTAGTTTTGGCTAAGGATGAGCATATTGGCACATGTTGTTCTTTTAATAGTGCACACAAAAGCTATATTGATCACATAAAAAATGCTGTAAAAAATAAATTCAATGGAGTAAATATTGCTCTTGATTGTGCTAATGGTGCTGCAAGTGGTTTTGCTTATGAATTGTTTAATTCTCTTGGAGCTAATGTATCAATTATTAATGATAAGCCTAATGGTATCAATATAAATGTAGATTGTGGTTCTACTCATTTAAAATGTTTAAGTGAGTATGTTAAATCTAAAAATTTTGACATAGGTTTTGCTTTTGACGGAGACGCAGATAGATGTTTAGCAGTAGACTCTAATGGATCTGAGATATCTGGTGATCAGCTGATGTTTATTTGTGCAAGAAGGCTAAAACAAGAAAATAGGCTTAAAAATAACACTCTAGTTACAACAGTTATGAGTAATTTTGGTTTATATAAAGCTTTAGATAAATTTGATATTTCTTATGAAAAAACAAATGTTGGGGATAGGTT
>CAVGFB010000054.1:0-15807 GCA_963628375.1 Gorillivita sp. (SeqCode) | reverse complement strand
AAAATAAATGTATAGATATTTAACAATTATGATAAATTACAAAAAATAAATTTTGTCTACCAAAGGAGAATTTATGAGTAATTATCCATCTTATTCTAACCATCCAAAAGTTAAAGTTGTTAATCATCCGCTAGTTCAGCATAAACTTGCTTTTCTTCGTATGAAAAACACGCCAACTCAGGTATTTAGGGCTCTTCTAAGAGAGATAACTCTTCTTGAGGGCTATGAGGCAACTTTTGATATGAGAACAAAAACTACTAGTGTTGAAACTCCATTAGAAACCGCAGAGGTTACAGTATTAGATAATTCAGGAACATTGATTGTTCCAATACTTCGTGCAGGTCTTGGTTTTGAGGAGGGACTATTACAGTTAATACCAAGAGCCAAAGTGGGGCATATTGGAATGTATAGAGACGAGGAAACTGCAACTCCTAACGTATATTTTTCAAAGATGCCACCAGATTGCCAAAATTATAAAGTGATAGTTGTTGATCCTATGCTTGCAACTGGAGGATCTATGTGTGCTGCTCTCAAATTTTTGCGTGAAGAGGTAAAAATTACAAGCACTATAACTATCATGGTTTTAGTTGCTGTTCCAGAAGGCATAAAGGCAGTACTTGACTATGACGATAATGTATCTATTGTAACTTGTGCAATTGATAGAGAGCTAGACGAGAATTTTTATATTTTACCTGGTATTGGAGACTGTGGAGATAGGCTTTTTGGTACGGTGTAAATTAGTTTCTCTCTTAACTATAAGTATTGTTGCGTGTTGCTTAATATTTTTATTTTCTACCTGCACAAGTAACACTCAAGATAAAAGTTTATATACAAGTGATATTTTAAATACAAGTGGTGAGTCATTTGAAATCAAAGACTCTCAAAACAGAGTACTTAAGTTTGACTCACCAGCAAAATCCATAATAGCAACAGCACCATGTGATGTTGAAGTTTTAGCTAAACTTGGCTGTCAAAACAAAATTATAGCACGAGGTGACTATTGCAATTATCCAGATAGTGTCAATAATATTGAAAATGTAGGTTCTGGTATTACTTTATCAATTGAGAGAATTATTAATCTTTCTCCTGATGTTGTTATTCTAAACCAAATGAGCCAAACCTCTAGTCAGCTTAGTAGTCTCGAAGCAGCTGGAATTAAGGTTTTTTGTACAAATCCTAATACTTTGGATGATATTTACAAAAACATAATAAATCTAGGATATATTTCTGGTTGTGTAGAAGAGTCACAAAATTTAACATTCCAAATGCAAGATACAATATCTAATTTGTCTAATGGTAATGATAAAAATAAAAGCGTCTATATTGAGGTTTATGATATAAATGGGAGTTATTGAGCTGCTGGTAAAAATACATTTTTAGATGATATTTGCAACAAGCTATCTTTGACTAATATATTTTCTAATGTGGAGGGCTGAGCTCAAATATCTCAAGAGCAAGTTGTAGCAAAAAACCCAGATTACATTATTACTCTTGCTTATAGTACGTATGGGCAGGATCAACTAAATACTGTAATTGATAAGGTAGTCTCAAGAAACGGTTGAAGTAATATTGCTGCTGTAAAAAACAAATTAATTCTTGCATTGGACTCTAATTATGCAACAATCCCAGGTCCTAGAGTTGTTGATACAGTAAAAAGTATTGCTGATTTGTTAAATTCATAAATGAATGCATAAAATTTTCAAAATATTATTTTTTATTGTTTTCTCTTTATTGCTATTTTCAGTATGTGTAATTTTTGGTAATGTTGATATATTTAGCAACAATGATTTAGTTGGTGCTTTAAGTAGCAACATCATCTTGAATATGAGGATTCCTAGAGTCTTGTATGCAGCACTTATAGGAGCATCATTAAGTGTGTGTGGAGTTGCTATGCAAGGACTTTTGAAAAACCCACTTGCAGACGGCACAACGCTAGGTGTTAGTTCTTTTGGTTCTTTAGGAGCAGTATTTGCCATTGTTGTTCTAAATCATGTTTTAGGTGCATTATTTCAAAACAATTTAAGTACTGTTAACGTAAACATTTTCTCTTTAAATTTTAGATTTGACTACATTTCTACAATAGCAATATCCTTTATATTTTCATTATCTTCGCTTTTTTTGATTCTTATAATATCAAGAATAATTGACAAAAACATAAGCACAAATACTGTTATTTTGTTGGGAGTTGTTTTTAATTTATTAGGATCTTCGTTAATAACCTTACTTATTACACTATATCCTCAAAGTACTCAAAGTGTTACATTTTGACTTATGGGTTCTGTGTCTGGGTCTAATTATGCTAATGTTGTGTTGCTTTTTATAGTCTTATGTATTTGTATGTTTATATTTTTAAAAAATTCAAAAAACTTAGACATTTTATCTATTGGGAGCAAACAAGCAAATAGTTTGGGTGTAGATGTTAAAAAAACAACGAAAGTTATTATTGTTACTGTATCTGTTTTAATTTCTTTTTGTGTAAGTACATGTGGTGTTATTGGCTTTGTAGGTCTAGTTGTGCCTCATATAGCTCGCAGAATTTTAGGTCCAACAAACAAAAAGTTGTTTTTCTTTTCTGCTGTTTTTGGAGCAGATTTTTTGATTTTTACGGATTTAATATCAAGAGTAATAATTACACCAAGGGAGCTTCCAATAGGGATAATCACATCAATTATTGGCTGTATTGTATTTGTTTTGATATTGTTTAAAAATAGAGTTAAGTAATTTATGGATAATTTAATTAACATAAGAGATTTAAGCGTTAAATACAATGACAAATTTGCCGTTAAGGATTTCAATTTGTCAATTAGTAATGGTCAGTGATGAGCTTTTTTAGGACTTAATGGAAGTGGGAAGTCAAGTGTAGTTAATGCAATTGGCAGAAATATTAGCTATAAAGGAGAAATATTATACCTGTGTAACGATGTTCATAATTATAAGTCGATTGATTATGCAGGTATTGTCGGTATTTTGCATCAGATAAATCATGTTGAGTTTAATTTTACATGTAGGCAAGTAATTGAAATGGGGTTATATAGGTATTCTAAAAATTTCACTAGTACTGAAATCAAATATAAAAATATGGTTGACAATATTGTTGAGGAATGTGGCCTGACTCACATTGAGAATAAAGGCATTAAAGAGGTTTCAGGAGGAGAGAGGCAACGAGTCTTTTTAGCTCAAGTTCTAGCTCAAAATCCTCAAGTTTTAATTTTGGATGAACCTACTAATAACTTAGATATCATCTTCCAACTTGAAATTTTAGATATTATAGATAAATGACTTCAAGGTAAGTTTTACAAAGATTCTTCTTTCATAAATAAAAATCGCTCTATAGTATGTGTGATGCACGACATATCGCTTGCTCTAAAATACTCAACTAACATATGTATGTTTAACAAAGACTTATCAATAATTACAGGAGCTAAAGGTTCTGTACTTTTAAAGAAAAATTTTAAAGAAGTTTATGGGGACAATTTTAATAAGTATGTTGATGATAATTTAGAGAGTTATAAAGTTTTAAAGAATGAGTTATGTTAAGTGGCTTTAAAATTTGACAAAATTAAGTTATATGCTATATATAGTATATGAATTTTATCTTAAAGGATAGATAATGGCAAAAAAAGTATATGTTGTAGGACACAGAAATCCAGACAATGACAGTATTTGTTGTGCTGTAGCTTATGCCTACCTTAAAAATGAAGCTTCAAAAAATGCACTTGATGAGGGCAAAGAAATTGAGTATTACTATGAGCCTGTAAGACTAGGACCTATGCCTCCAGAGACTCAATGGTTATTCAAGAAATACAAAATCAAGCCTCCACGAGCCATTAGGCATGTTTATGGTCGTGTAAGAGATGTTATGACTTCAAAGCCTAAATGTATAAAAATGCATGAGAAGATGATAGAGGCTGGCAGAAGAATGAAGGCAAATCGTATAAAATCATTAGTTGTTGTAGATGATAACAATAACTATAAAGGACTTATTACAACTCGAATGATTGCAGATAGATATATTGCATCTACTGATCTTTTTGGGCCTGAGAAGAATGTTACTGCTGTAGCGGCTGATTTAATTAAATCTTTGGACGAAAAGGTAAGCGATTTAATGGAGACTGAAGTTCTTGAAGTTGATGGTAATGACCTATTAAAAGATGCACAGGATAGATTAATGAACCATCACTTACGCGAGGCAGTTGTCTTAAAAGAGATAAATGGTGGCAAAAAGAAGTGTGTTGGAATCATTACAAGGTCAGATGTTATAAAACCATTGCACAAAAATGTAGTTTTAGTTGATCATAATGAGGCTCTGCAGGCTCCACAGGGTATAGAAGAAGCAAATATTTTAGAGATTATAGACCATCATAGAATTGCTGATATTACGACCCTACACCCTATAAAGTTTATGAATTTACCAGTAGGTGCTACTGCCAGTATTGTTACTTCAGAATTTGAAAACTATAAACATAGAAATATTTCTATTCCAAAAAAGCTTGCAGCTGCTCTATTGTCTGCTATTCTAACTGATACAGTGATTCTACATTCTCCAACAACAACAGCTTTTGACTGCAGAATGGCTAAAGATCTTGCATCTATCCTAAAAGTTGATATTGACAAGTTTGGGCAAAGCATATTTAAAGCAAAAGGGGATGACTCTAAGATAGAGATATCTGATTTAGTTACTAGAGATTCTAAAGAATTCCAGTTAGGTGACCAGAAGGTGTTAATATGTCAACATGAGACAATAAATGTTGAGAAGGTAATGAAACGTGAAGCTGAAATTAGAAGTTTTTTGAAAAAACTAAAAGAAGAAAGTGAATATGAGTTTGTATTATTAATGATTACGGATATTATAAAAAGAGGATCTTTGTTTGTAGCTGAGGGAAATATTCAAATATTAAACAAAGTCTTTGATATTAAGTGCTGTGGTTCTGGTGGAACATGAATGCCTCATATTGTAAGCAGAAAGCTACAAGTAGCACCAAAAATAATTGGAGTATAGATAAAAAATAAAAGTGTAGAATGTTATAATTTAGTTTATAATTATACATATAGCCCTCCTTTAAAAAAATGAAGGTCTACAAACAAGAAGAAGCGAGCTTTTAGCTTGCTTCTTTTTTATAAATTATAAGTAAAGGATAAATTTGTCAACAAAGAAAGAATATACAATTACTGAAGCAATAGAGGCTCTAGCTCCTCAAATTGATCCTGAGTTGGATATTGTACAAGTTAGGATCTTAAATGTTGGTAAATCAGTAAAATTAAGAGTTTATGTTGACTATCCTGGTGGAGTTACATTTGATGTTTTAAAAACTTCTCAAGCATGAATAAGCGAACTTTTAGACGAGCTTGACCCTTTTAAAACATCTTACACGCTAGAGGTTTCAAGCCCAGGGATTAATCGTCCTTTAACTAAACCTAAGCATTTTATTAATGCCGTTGGTAAAAATATAAAACTTAAAACAAATGAAAGGCTAGATAATAGAGCAAACTTTACAGGAGAGCTTAAACATGCAGATGATAAAACAATTACAATCAAGTTAATTGATGTTCCTGATAAGGATAAATCAACATATACAATTAACTATGATCAAATTTCTAGCGCTAATTTGAAAGGAGACATATAATGGCAAAATCAAATTTAATTGAAGCACTACAATCACTAGCACATGAAAAACGAATTGACGAGGATTATCTAATTAAAAGATTAGAAGATTCCATGGCTAGGAGTTACAAACATACTCTAAAGTTAAAAAATGAAGCCAGTGTAATAATTGATAGGAACTCTAATCAAATTTATGTTTTTGAGAGGGTTCCACAAGGAGATCCTGATCCAGAAACTGGAGAATATGCTGAATATACAGATGTTGATGTAACACCTCCAGATGTTAGCAGAATTGCTGCACTAAATGCAAAAGGTGTAATTAAATCAATTGTGAGAGACGCTGCTAGACAAAACATATATGAGGAATTCTCAGGTAGAATTGGTGAGATAATTACAGGAACTGTTCTTCAAAGAACACGAGATTTTACTATTATTAAAATTAGGGACGGTGTAGAAGCAGAGCTTCCCCATTTTGATAAAAAGCGTCATCCAAAAGAGCGCAATGAAGTTCCTGCTACAGAGCATTATAGACATAATCAACGCTTAAAGGTTTTGATTATTGATGTGCGAAATCCTCAAGACCCAAATATTAGTAAAAACGATCTAAGCAGACCAACTATTGTTGTTTCACGTACTCATCCTAATTTAATAAGAGCTTTATTTGAAATGGAAGTTCCAGAAATTTATGACGGACTTGTAGAAATCAAATCAGTCTCTAGAGAACCAGGAGCTAGGGTAAAAATTGCTGTTTCAAGTAACGAGCCAAACCTAGATCCAGTTGGCGCTTGTGTGGGTCCTAAAGGTGGTAGGGTTCGTATGGTTGTAGAAGAGCTTCATAATGAGAGAGTGGATGTAATACAATATGAACAAGATCCTGCCAAGTATATAATCAATGCACTTTCTCCTGCTAGAATTTTAAAAGTGGATATAGATAACGATACAAAGACAGCTACTGTTTTAGTATCTGATGAACAACTTAGTTTAGCTATTGGCAAAGAGGGGCAAAATGCTAGATTAGCAGCTAAGCTTACTGGATGAAGTATTGATATTCAGTCTACTTCTTTTACTAATGAAGAACTAGAGGAAAGCTCTGAGGTAAGTGATAAGTTTGATGGCATTTGTGCGTATGTTTCAGAAAATGGTGTGAGGTGCAGAAACAGAGCAAGAGAGGGTCTACATTTTTGTGGTATCCATGCTGAACATGAACAAGATTATCTTAAAAATCATGAAAACAAAACAGAAAATAAAGAAGATAGTAGCGATCAAAAAGATGAAAAATCTCAAGAAAATGAAGTTTTAGCAGGTGATAAAGAAAAATCAGAACATGATGAGCAAAAGGATAAAGAATAAGAATTATATTTACTTAAACTGTATAATTTAGATTATAGAAGAGTAGAGGTGTAATATGGCTGGAATGCGTGTTATGCAAATAGCTAAAAAAGTTAACTTAACAAATAAAGAGACGGTTGACAAATTGAACGAACTTGGCTTTGAGGTAAAAAGCCATGCATCTGTTTTGGATGATGAGACATCAAAAAAAGCTATTGATGCATTAAAAGCTAGCTTGGAGACGTCCTCTAGTGAAGCTGATCTAAAATCTAAAAATTCTAAGAGTAGGTCTAAAAAAGCTACTACAAAAAAAGAGTTAAATAAAACACCAGCTCAACAAGCACTTGAAGCCAGAAAGGCAAAAGAACAGACAAAAAAACAAGAAAAAACTAAATCTAGTGTAGAAGCAAAAAAAGATGAAGAAACATCTGCTCTAGAAACTAAATCTTCAAAAAAAGTTACAACATCTAAAAACGTAGAAGAAAAACAAAAAATCAAAGTAAAAAGCGTGATGGAAGAAGCTGCTAAGGTTCACAATCAGCTTAAGGCATTAAAAGATCAAGTAAAGGATGCTGAGCAAAAAGCAAAAATTGAAGCTGCAATAAAAAAGAACAAAAAACGCATGGAAGTAGCAGCACTTGCTGTACAAAAGCAACGTGAAGTCATGCAGAAACTTCAAAGCAAGCAAAAACGTAAAGTGAAAACTTTTGATGAAGATTTAAAGCCTAAAGAACCAAAAAGAACAATAACTGCTAAGGTAGCTGGAAAAGCATTAGGTTCATTGATGGATCAAATTTCTTCTGAAAAAGAAAGACTCAAATCTGAGCCGAAAAAAGAGCAATTACCTAAAAAATTAAGCTTTAAGCATAGGAGTAATCAACCTGAAATTCCAGAGCTAGAGGAACTAGGAAGTAAAGAAGACAAATATTCTCAAATGGCAGCTGCTGCTGAGAAAATGCATCGTGATAAATTAATGGAGGAAGCAAGAGCTGCAGTTGTTGCCGCAAGTCATGATGGTGAAGGCAGAAGACAGAGAAGAAAAGAAAAACGAGAAGCTCAAGCCAGACAAAAAGCAGAGATTCAAGCAAAAAAACAGGGTCTTGATGTGGAAGTTTTGCTTGATAAGAGTGTCGTTGAAGTCCCTGAAGGATCGAGTGTTGCAAAATTTGCAGAGCTTTTAGGTGTAGGTTCTAATGACATTATTAAACGTTTATTCATGTTAGGTCAGGCATTGACTCTTACTCAGACTATGTCTAACGACTTAATGGAGCTTATTGCAGATGATATTGGATGTAAAATTAGGATAATTTCAGACGAAGAAGAATTTAAGGTTGTTTATAACGACACAGAAGATGATCTTAAAGAACGTCCACCAGTTGTAACAGTTATGGGTCATGTTGATCATGGAAAAACCTCCCTACTTGATGCAATTAGAAATACTTCTGTAATTGAACAGGAAAGTGGTGGTATTACACAGCACATTGGAGCGTCTGTAGTGTTCAAAAATGGCAGAGAAATTACTTTTATTGACACACCGGGTCATGAAGCATTTACAGCTATG
This sequence comes from Gorillivita sp. (SeqCode), assembly GCA_963628375.1. Classification (GTDB taxonomy): domain Bacteria; phylum Actinomycetota; class Coriobacteriia; order Coriobacteriales; family Eggerthellaceae; genus Gorillivita. The sequence continues at coordinate 7,315 of CAVGFB010000054.1, read as the reverse complement.
CGTGCTAGGGGTGCGCAAATTACAGATGTTGTAGTTTTGGTTGTTGCAGCAGATGATTCTGTTATGCCACAAACAATTGAGGCAATTAATCATGCAAAAGAAGCTAAAGTTCCTGTTGTTGTTGCAGTTAACAAGATTGATAAAGAAGGAGCTAATCCTGATAAAGTTCGCCAGCAATTAACTGAGTATGACATTATCCCTGAAGAATGAGGGGGCAAGAATATTTTTGTAGATATTTCTGCCAAAAAAAATATAAATATAGATGAGTTATTAGAGGCAATTTTATTACAAGCGGACGTGTTGGAGCTCAAATCAAATCCAAGTGCTTTAGCGTCTGGGTTTGTTGTTGAATCTAATTTAGATAAAGGAAGAGGTCCTGTTGCTACATTACTTGTAAGACGCGGAACTTTAATGCATGGTGATGTTGTGTTGCAGGGCGTGCAATAGGTAAAATTAGAGCTTTAATAGGCCCTGGGAATAAACAATACAGAGGAGTTGAACCTGGAGAGCCTGTTGAGGTTTTGGGGCTTGACAGTGTTTGTACGGCAGGTGATGAATTTAGAGTATTTGACAATGAGAGAGAAGCAAGAAAGTTGGTAGAACAACGTAGATTAAAAGCTCGTATAAAAGAGCAAAGTACTTCACATATGAGCTTAGATGATATGTTTGAGAAAATTGAAAGTGGAGAGATGTCAGAGCTTAATTTGATTATTAAGTCTGATGTACAAGGAAGCATAGAAGCTTTAGTTGATGCACTTGGTAAGATTGACCAAAGTGAAGTTAAAATTAATGTTATACATAGTGCTGTAGGTGGTATCACAGAAACAGACGTTAACCTAGCTAGTGCTTCTAATGCTATTATTGTTGGCTTTAATGTTAGACCAACTGGTAAGAGTAAACAACTTGCTGAATCTGAAAAGGTAGACATTAGAACTTATAGTGTAATTTATAAGTGTATCGAAGATATTAATGCAGCACGTGTTGGAATGTTGTCTCCTGATATTGTTGAGACCGATACAGGAACTGCAGAGGTAAAAGAGCTCTTTAAGGTTTCAAAGGTTGGAACAATTGCAGGTTGTTATGTATCATCAGGTGAGATTTCAAAGACTGATTTAGTTCGTGTTGTAAGAGATGGTACTGTAGTTCATGATGGAAATATTGCTTCTTTGCGCCATTACAAAGATGACGTTACAAGCATTAAAGAGGGCAGTGAGTGTGGTATTACTATTGAAAACTTTGCCGATATACATGTGGGCGATATAATTGAGGCTTATAAAAAAGAAGAGGTAGAACGCAAAGAATAATATGACAAGCACATTAAATGAAAAATTCAATTCACAATGTCAAGAAGCAATTGCAAGTATTATTTTATATGAGCTTTCTGACCCGCGTGTTAGGAGTGTCACTATAACAGGAGTTGATGTTTCTCCAGATAGAAGGAATGCACGCATCTATATTACTGCTAATAAAAAAAATTATGATATGTCTTTAGGTACTTTAAATAATGCTAGATCTTATATAAGACGTCTTTTAGGACTTAGGCTGAAATGAAGAATTGTTCCAGATATTCAGTTTTTTCTTGATCCTGCAATTGATAATGGACACAGTATAGATAAAACTTTAAATAAGGAATTATATAAATTAAACAATGAGTAGCACTTATAAAAATTCTAGTAAATATGAAGTAATCAAATCCTTAAAGGAGCTTGATAATTTTGTTATAAGCGGTCATGTTAATCCTGATCCAGATTCCTTTTCATCATGTGCATCACTTTTTTATCTTTTAAATAGTATTGGAAAAAATTGTATATGTGTTTATGATAGTCATGATCGCAATAGACCAGTTTTTAAACTAATTGATGATGATTGTTTTGTAGATTATGAAAAATTTTCTGCAAAAAAATTTTTTAAAACTAAAGATTACAATTTTATTACTGTTGATTTAGGTTCAGAAAAAAGGGTTTATGAACAAATATCTAAGATTAAAAAAAATGCATATAAAAGAATAAGTATTGATCATCATGAGTATGATGGTCTGAAGTGTGATGTGCTGTTGAGTGATCCCACTGCTGCCTCGTGTTCTTTGCTTATATGAGAGCTTGGATGTATGTGTGGATTGAAAAAGGACGCTAAGTTTGCAAAACTTTGTTTTATTGGCATTATTTCTGATACAGGATCTTTTTCTCATAAAAATACAGATTCCAGGGTTTTGCGAGCATCAGCAGATATTATGGATTTAGGTGTTCAAACCAATATAATCTATAACACAATATTCAGTTCGTATTCACTTGCAAGTTTAAAACTAACAAAATGTGCCATAAATAATTTATATATTGATTCATTAAAACATTTTGCTATTACATACCTAACACCCCAAAATTTTATTGACTCAAAAGCTACAAAAAAAGACGGATCTGCTGTAATAGATATTCTTCGAACACTAGATGGTGTTGATGCTGTTTGTGTGCTTAGACAATCAGGTGAAAATGAAGATGTAAGAGGATCTTTGAGGTGCGAATCTGACAGAGACGTATCTTATATTGCACATATGTATGGTGGTGGAGGGCATAAAGCTGCAGCTGGCTTTATTGATACTAATAGTCAGGATATTATTGATACATTTGAGGATGTAAAAAATAAACTCTCAAATTATCTATAGAATAATATTTTATTTTCTTAAATGAAGCGAGGAACTTCAAACTTTAATTTTATCTGTGGAGTAGATAAACCAAGCGGTAAATCCTCTCACGATGTTATAAATTATATGCGACGTGTACTGGATGAGGGTAGAATTGGTCACATGGGAACCCTAGATCCTCTAGCTACAGGTGTTTTGATAGTAGGAGTAGGATCTTCTGCAAGGTTAAATAAATATATTAACTTGCAAAACAAAGAATACATTGTAGATGCTACCTTTGGAGTATCAACAGACAGTCTTGATTCGGATGGAAGTATTGAGCAAGTTTTATATCCAAATAATGAATTTTTAAATAATGATTGAGCAGTAAAACAGTTAAAGATGTTTGAGGGCAAGTATATGCAAACGCCCCCTAATATTTCTGCTATAAAAATACATGGAACACCTGCTTATAAGATAGCTCGCTCAGGGCAAAATCCTAACATGTCCGCTCGCGAGGTTGTTATATATTCTATAAAGTTGGTAAAAGTTTTTAAACCAGGGAATACTAAACTTTCAAGTGTTAATTTAGATAAACTTGTAACATGAAGATTAAAAGTAAGCTGTTCTAAAGGGACATATGTGAGATCTTTAGTTAGAGACATTGCGTGTAAATTAAATACATGCGGGCATGTTAGTTCACTAATAAGGACAAAGGTTGGTAGTATTAACATTAGTGATTGCATGAAACTTCAATTTTTAAATAAATCTAGAATTAAAAAATTAAATCCTGTGAATTTATTAAATTTTGCTTGTGCTAGTGTCGATAATAGTGCTTATAAAAGAATAAAAAATGGGTGCGAGATTTCTACTTCAAACTTAAATTTTGTTGAGTTTAATACATTTAAAAAGCAAAGATGCTTGCATAATGAAAACAATTTAGTTTGTATTATTTATAAATCCAAACTTATTGCAATATATAAAGTAATTAATAATATTGCTTCTCCAGAGATAGTTTTTAACATTCCTATTGATGTATAGAACAGGTTTAATATGACAAATGTTTTAGATTTAATAATTTTAGGAGATTGTATTTGTACATTTGGTGTTTTTGATGGAGTTCACGATGGACATAAATTTCTTATCTCTCATGTGATAAATCAAGCAAAGAAATTAGGCAAAAAAAGTATAATTATTACCTTTGACATAGACCCTGACGAGTTATTTAAAACTGAATTTACAAAATTGATGCCAAACAAAAATAGAATTAATACTTTAAAAAAGTTAGACGTAGATAACGTTATTGTTTTAGACTTTATGAAAATCAAGGACTTAAGTCCAAAGTTATTTTTAGATTTTATCTTTAAAGAAAATACGCCATATGCTATTCATGTAGGAAATAATTTTTATTTTGGAAGTAAAGCTAGTGGTAATATTGAATTATTAAAAAAATGGGGAGAAGATAACAATATGAATGTATATGTTTATGACTTACTTAAAAAAAATGGAGTTGTTATCTCATCAACTAATATAAGAAAGGGAATTCTTTAAAACTATGCCATTAATTTCTAATGCAGATATAGAAAAGATTTTAGATGCTAATGATTTGGTTGATATCGTAAAAGAGGCTGTTCCGAATCTTAAACAGAAAGGATCAAGGTTTGCATGCTGCTGCCCATTCCACAAAGAAACTGCGCCATCATTTCAAATTGATCAGAACTTACAACTTTGACATTGTTTTGGCTGTGGAGAGGGTGGCAATGTTGTTACTTTTGTTGAGAAGTTCTACAATTTAAATTTTTTAGACACTATAAAATTACTAGCCAAGAGAGCATCAATTGATATTAGTTACATTGATCAAAAGTATAGCTACTCTAAATCAGAAAAACAAAAAATATTTGATGTGTATAAGCTAACTTTAAATTTTTATAAAAAGGAGCTTTTACAAAGTAGATCAAATCAAGCAAAACTTGCAAGAGACTATTTGCATTCACGCAAGTTTGGAATAGGTGTAGCAAAAAAGTGAAATTTAGGCTTTGCTCCTGGGAATAACACTTTAACTAGGTATTTAATGGACAATAATGTAGGGCATGACGTTTTGATCGATTCAAAACTTTGTAAAAAAGGCTTAAATGGAAAGCTGGTTGATACATTTTATAATCGAATAATGTTTCCTATAAGCGATAGTTCAGGAAACGTAGTTGCATTTGGTGGAAGAATAATAGGCCAAGGAGAACCTAAGTATATAAATTCAGCAGAACATTTATTGTTCAGTAAAAGTAGAGTGCTGTATGGGCTTGATGTTGCGAAGAAATATATGGCTTCAAGTGGGGTTGCTATAGTTGTTGAAGGATATACTGATGTGATATCTCTGAATATAAATGGAGTTAAAAATGTTGTTGCAACTTTAGGAACTGCCCTTACAAGACAGCATATAAGGCTTTTAAACCAGCATGCCAAAAATAAAATTGTATACCTGTTTGATGGAGATGAAGCGGGTCAACGTGCTTGTGAGAGAGCACTTCAATTTATTGATCAGATAAGCGTTCCAGAGAGAGGAATCAAGAATGCAAGTCTTGTTGCCCTAACTTTGCCTAATAACATGGATCCTGCAGAATTTATGGATTTTTGTCTTGAGAGGGGCAAAGACCCAGCTGAAGAACTCAACAATTTGATTAAAGACGCAAAAGATCTTATAACATTTGGGATTGATAGAAAAATCTCAAAATTTGATTTAGAACTTCCAGGGAATAAAGCACTTGCAGCCAAAGAAGCAATTAATATTTTAGCTCCTATAAAAGGTTCAATTTTGGCTGTTGATTATGCAAAACAAATTGCACAAAAATGTCAACTTCCTGAAGCAGAAATAATAAGAGAGCTTAAAAGATTAAAAACGCCTAAGTCATATATGTCTATTAATAACAAACAGAATAATCAAAAAAATGAAGGTCATGATAATTTAATGTTTAATAAAAATCTCTCTAAGATGTACACTTATCAAGCTGATCTTTTATGCTTGTTTGCAAAGTACCCTGATAAGCTATATTCTTTCATTAATAAAATAAAAGACGATAATAAAATCAATTGAGTAAATGAAGATTTTAAAAAAATATTTGATTTTATATATAAGCAGGTAAATGACAATAAAACTATTAAAGTACGTACATTAATTGGCTTAATTACAAATGAAAATAATAATTGAGCGAATTTTTTAACTTCAAATTCAAAAATGTATGATTTTGCTAGTGACCCCAAAAGACATGCTGAATATATAATTTTATCTATAAATATTGAAGATTTGTTAAAAAATATTGAGAAGTTAAAATATGATAAAAAAGATGACGTGAATTTATCTAACATCTTGAATATGCAAAAAGAATTAATTTCGCTAAAAAAACAAAGAGAGAAGGTGGCACAATGTTAGATCTTATTATATGTCCAGATGAAGCTCTTCTGCAACCTAGTTTGCCTATTGATTTTGATAATGAAAACATAAAACATTTGAAGCAAATAATTAATAACATGAAGCAGATAATGTATAAATACGATGGCGTTGGCCTTGCTGCTGTTCAGCTTGGAATTTATAAACAAATAATCATTACAGATTGTAGTTATGATGTCGACAACAAAGAGACACGCAACACAAAAATCTACATAAATCCTAAAATAATATCTAAAAGAGGTGAAAAGGTTCCTATGACTGAAGGTTGTCTTTCTTGCCCTGGGGTTTATGTGGACGTTGTTAGATATCCAGAAATAACAGTAGAGTATTTCGATTTAGATGGTAAAAAACACACGCAAGACCTTACAGAGTTAGACGCACACTGCCTGCAACATGAAATTGACCATCTTTCTGGTAAAACTTTATTTCAAATATGTGTGCCGGAAAAACGTATACAAGTTTTACAGGATTATCTTCAAAAAATCTCTTTATATGAAGATCCAAGAGTGTTAAATCAAACTCACGATTTGAATAATTAAAAAGTTTAATCTTTGCTAGAATATACAACTCAGTTATTAATATTTAGGATGGTAAAATGAAAGCTTGATCAGAATTAAAATGATATGGAAAAATATGAAGAATTGTGTGAATTTTGTTGACACTTTTTTTCGTTGTTGCGCTAAGTTATGTAATTTATTTCTTTTCTACGTACTCAAGGGTTCCAGATTGGCAAAAGCTAGAAATCGATGAGCCTGTTGCCAACACTAGTACAGGACACTCGCTAAACCTGGTTAACACAAATACAGTTGCACTAAATAAACAATATAAAGCTTTATCGTATAATATTGGTTTTGGAGCATACACGCAAGACTACTCGTTTTTTATGGATGGTGGGACTAAGAGTTGAGCTGCCAGTACAAAAAGTGTGGTAGATGACGTTATGAATGTTGGCAGATTTTTAAATAATGTAAACGCTGATTTTGTGTCTGTACAAGAGGTAGATTCCGATGCCGATAGATCATATCATGTTGACCAAACTACTATCATTCGTAATTTTTTAGATGACTATACAAATGTTTCTGCAGTTATTTATAATTCTAAGTTTTTACCCTGGCCACCTCTAGAGCCACACGGAGCGTCTGTTAGTAATATTATGACTTTGTCTAAATATAAACCTACGTCTTCTTTAAGGCGACAGTTGCCTATTGATCAGGGCTTGACAAAATGTCTTGATTTGGATAGGTGTTATAGTAAAA
>CAVGFB010000053.1:0-12241 GCA_963628375.1 Gorillivita sp. (SeqCode) | reverse complement strand
CATTCAAGACAGTGATGAGATTGTTCCTCAACGTCTTGTAAACGTTCGCCCAATTGAAGCTGCAATGAATGAGTTTTTTGGCTCTTCTCAATTATCACAATTTATGGATCAGACTAATCCTGCATCAGGCATTACTCATAAACGTCGTTTATCTGCACTAGGCCCTGGTGGTCTTAACCGTGAACGTGCAAACATGGAGGTTCGTGACGTTCATACTTCTCACTATGGACGTATGTGTCCAATTGAGACGCCTGAAGGTCCAAATATTGGTCTAATAGGTTCTCTTGCTTCATATGCAAGATTAAATGCATATGGATTTATTGAAACTCCATATAGACGTGTAGTAGATGGCCGTGTTACAGATACTGTTGATTATCTTTCTGCAGATGAGGAGGAAAATCACATTATTGCTCAGGCTAACGATTCTTTTAATGAAGAAACAGGAGAGTTTGGAGAATTTATAAAGGGCAAGTTTAAAAAGGCTAAGAAAGTTTTGTGTAGAACAAAAGACGCTGATGGTAACTTTGGAGAACCTGATGAAGTTCCAGTTAATGAAGTTGATTATATGGACGTGTCACCTAGACAGATGGTATCTGTTGCTACTTCTTTAATTCCGTTTTTAGAGCATGATGATGCTAACAGAGCACTTATGGGTTCTAACATGCAACGTCAAGCAGTGCCATTAATGAATCCAACAGCTCCTTTAGTAGGAACAGGTATTGAACATAGGCTAGTTTTAGATTCTGGTGAGATGATTGTTGCAAAAAATGATGGTGTTATAGATTATGTTGATGGCAAAATTATTATTATTGAAACAAAAGATGGGGATTTTGATGAGTACGAAATTCCAAAATTTAAAAGATCCAATCAGTCTATGTGCATTAATCACAGGCCAATTGTTAAAAAAGGTGATAAGGTAAAAGCTGGTGATGTTTTGTGTGATGGTCCTTCATGCGAGGGTGGTGAGTTAGCACTAGGTCAAAACTTAATGGTTGCTTACATGCCTTGAGAGGGCTATAACTATGAGGATGCTATTATAATATCTGAGCGTGTTGTAAGTGAAGATTTACTAACAAGCATCCATATTAATGAATATGAAATCGATGCTAGAGATACTAAGTTAGGATCAGAAGAAATTACAAGAGAGCTTCCTAATGTTTCTGATGATATGGTATCTAACCTTGATAGTGAAGGAATTATAAGAATTGGTGCTGAGGTAAAACCAGGAGATATCTTAGTTGGTAAGGTAACGCCAAAAGGCGAGGCAGAGCTTACAGCAGAAGAAAGACTACTTCGTGCTATATTCGGAGAAAAGGCTCGTGAAGTTAGAGATACATCTCTTAAAGTTCCACACGGAGGTGGAGGATATGTTACAAACATCATCCAATTCGATCGTGAAAAGGGTGATAAGCTGTCCCCTGGTGTTAACCGTTTAATAAAGGTTTTTGTTGCTACAAAAAGAAAGATTCAAAGAGGAGACAAATTATCTGGTCGTCATGGTAATAAGGGTGTTATAAGTCAAGTTTTACCAGTTGAGGACATGCCATATTTAGCTGATGGTACACCTATTGATGTAATTTTAAATCCTCTTGGTGTTCCTTCTCGTATGAATGTTGGTCAGCTACTTGAAAACCATCTTGGTTGAGCTGCAAAATGAGGATGGAATGACGATAAAAAAGACAAAAGCATTGCTCAAGGGCCTGTTTTTGTATCAACTCCTGTTTTTGATGGTGCTAGTGAAGAGGAAATACAAAATGCTATTTTAGCATCTAATGAAAACTTAGTTAAAATTCACAGAGAAAAATATGGCCGTCATTCTAAATTAGATATGGTTCCGCAACTTAGCAAAACTGGAAAGGTTGATCTATATGATGGCAGAAATGGTGAGAAATTTAGAGAACCTATTACAGTAGGTCAAGCTTATATTCTTAAATTAGGTCATATGGTTGATGATAAAATCCATGCTAGATCTACAGGACCTTATTCTTTAATTACTCAACAACCTCTAGGTGGTAAAGCTCAATTTGGAGGACAGCGTTTTGGTGAGATGGAAGTTTGAGCTTTGTATGCATATGGTGCAAGTAATGTTTTACAAGAGATCTTAACGTATAAATCTGATGATACTCAGGGACGTGTTAAAGCGTATGAAGCAATAGTTAGAGGAGAAAATATTCCAAATGCTGAAGTGCCAGAGTCATTTAGAGTTCTATTAAAGGAAATGAGATCACTTGCTTTGAATGTTGAGATGTATGGAACAAAAAAAGATGATGTTGATGCAGACGAAAAGAATGATCTATTAGTTGATGAGGCAAGCGATGATAACGATAACGCAAAACAGGCCTTGCAAGAAATCAATGCTGATTTGGGTTCAATATTAGGTGAGATGGATGATGAAGAAGAAGATGGCAAAAATGAAGAAGACAATCTATTAATAGATAATGATGAGCAAAACGAACAGGAGGATAAATAATGGCTACAGAATATGATGTAAATAATTTTGATGAGTTAAAAATTTCTCTTGCTAGTGCAAATGATATTAGACAATGGTCATCAGGAGAGGTTAAAAGACCTGAGACTATAAACTACAGAACCTTAAAACCTGAAAAAAACGGTCTATTTTGCGAGAAGATTTTCGGTCCTACAAGGGATTGAGAATGCGCTTGCGGTAAGTACAAAAGAGTACGCTTTAAAGGTATTGTTTGTGAGAGGTGCGGAGTTGAAGTAACAAAAAGTAAAGTTAGACGTGAGAGAATGGGCCATATTGAGCTTGCATCTCCTGTAAGTCATATTTGATACTTTAAAGGTGTTCCTTCTAGATTGTCATATCTTTTGGATATGAGTTCAAAAGACATGGAAAAGGTATTATATTTTGCTAGTTACTTAATTACATGGGTTGATGAGGAGTCAAAAACTAAAGAACAATTAGCTCAACTTGAAGAAGAATTGCAGGTAAGATTATCCGAGCTAGATTCTGAATGTGAGAGATTAATTGAAGAGACAAAAAAATTATCTACAGAGTATAAACCAGATGAAGATGAAATTTTAGATGATTATGAAGTTTATGAAGATGAGAAACTTACTCCTGAAGAAGTTGAACAAGAAATTATAGATATTAAAGAAGAAATTGAAGAACAAAAAGAGTTAAAAAAACAAGCTTATAACACTTTTATCAAAATCAAACCTAAAGATTTGGTTGAAGATGAAAATATTTACAGAGAAATGAGACTAGAATATGGTCTTCATTTTAAAGGTGGAATGGGTGCTGAGACTGTAAAAGAGCTTTTATGCCAATTAGAAGAAGATAATAATTTAGAAAAACTTGCAGATGAACTCAATGAAATTATCAAAAATGGCAAAGGACAAAAACGTGAAAAGGCAATAAAACGCCTAAAAATTGTTAATGCCTTTTTAAGTAGCGATAATAAACCATCTGAGATGATTCTAGAGGTTATTCCTGTAATTCCTCCTGAGCTTAGACCTATGGTACAGCTTGACGGTGGTAGATTTGCTACATCTGATTTAAACGATTTATATAGACGTGTTATTAATAGAAATAACCGCCTAAAAAGACTTCTTGAGCTAGGTGCTCCAGAAATTATTGTTAATAATGAGAAACGTATGCTTCAAGAAGCTGTAGATTCTTTGTTTGATAACGGAAGACGAGGGCGCGCTGTTACTGGTTCAGGTGGTAGACCTTTAAAGTCTTTGTCTGATATGTTAAAAGGCAAGCAAGGTCGTTTCAGACAAAATTTATTAGGTAAGCGTGTTGATTACTCTGGTCGTAGTGTTATTGTTGTAGGTCCAAACTTAAAACTACATCAGTGTGGGCTTCCTACAGAAATGGCGCTAGAATTGTTTAAGCCTTTTGTAATGAGAAGACTAATCGAGCTTGATTATGTAGGGAATATTAAGTCTGCAAAACATGCTGTTGATACTGGGGCTAACTATGTATGAGATGTGCTTGAAGAAGTCGTAGCTGAACACCCTGTGTTGCTTAATCGTGCTCCTACGCTTCACAGACTTGGTATTCAAGCTTTTGAAGTTGTATTAGTTGAGGGTCGTGCAATTAGATTACACCCTCTTGTATGTACGGCATTTAATGCTGACTTTGATGGAGATCAAATGGCTGTTCATGTTCCTTTAAGTGCAGAGGCTCAGGCTGAAGCTAGAGTTTTAATGCTTTCAACTAACAACATTAAAGCTCCTGCTCATGGTCGTCCTTTAGCTGTTCCTTCTCAGGATATGATCATAGGACTTTATTATTTAACAGCAATAAGAGATGGGTTTGAAGGAGAAGGCAGACATTTTATGAATTTTGGTGATGCTGTAGATACATATGAATGTAGAGCAGGCCTTGATCTTCAAGCTAGAATTGATGTGCGTCTTAATCGTGACAGTGTAATTGTTGAAGAGGACGGGACAGTTAGAGATGCAAAACAAGGGGAGCATTTAATTACCTCTGCCGGACGTATTATTTTTAATGATATTTTGCCTCGTGAACATGAGTTTTTAAATTACGAGATGAACAAAAGTAAAATTACAAAATTAGTTGATGATATTTGTTCTCGTTATAGCATGAGTGAATCTCCTGATTTATTGGATGGTCTTAAATCTAGAGGGTTTCATTATGCAACTCGTGCAGGACTTACGGTTTCTGTATTTGATGCTTCTGTTCCTCCAAGCAAATCACAAATTCTTAAAGAAGCAGATAAAAAGGTAGCTCAAATTAATAGTGATTATGAATTTGGTCTTATGTCAGATGAAGAACGCCATGAAAAGACTATAAATGTTTGAAATGATGCAAATGAAACTGTGGGTCAAGCTATGGCTGACAATTTTGATAAATTTAATCCTATATACATGATGGCATTTTCTGGTGCACGTGGTAATATCAAGCAAATTCGTCAGTTAGCTGGAATGCGTGGGCTTATGTCTGATCCAAGAGGTGAGACAATAGATAGACCTATTAAAGCTAACTTTAGAGAGGGATTATCTGTGTTAGAGTACTTTATTTCTACACATGGTGCACGTAAAGGACTTGCTGATACAGCTCTTAGAACTGCTGATTCTGGTTATCTTACAAGAAGGTTGGTTGATGTTTCTCAAGACATTATTATTCATGAACTTGATTGTGGAAGTGAAGATGGTGTAGATTACAACGTAAGAAACGAAGCAGGTGATTTAGACGAAAATCTAATTGGTAGATGCTTAAATGAAGATGTTTATGACAAACAAGGCAACCTACTACTTGAATGTGGAGATTATATTCCTAGTTTAGAAGTAGTAGGCAAATTCGATAAAGCAGGTATTAAAAGTGTTAATGTAAGAACTGTTATGACATGTCATGCTCAACATGGTGTTTGTCAAAGATGTTACGGATGAGACTTGTCTACTTCTCGCCCTGTTAATATTGGAACAGCTGTTGGTATTATTGCTGCTCAATCAATTGGTGAGCCTGGAACACAGCTTACAATGAGAACATTTCACTCAGGTGGAGTTGCAGGTGCTGATATTACTCATGGTCTTCCTCGTGTACAAGAGCTACTTGAGGCTCGTGAGCCTAAAGGAAAAGCTGTATTATCTGAGTTTGATGGCCAGATTACATCTGTTAAAACCACAAATGATTCTAAAGTTATAACTATTATTGACGAGAACAATACAACTTCTAAAGAATATATTGTTTCTTCTAAAACAAGAATGTGTAAAGGAATCAAAACTGGATCAATTGTAAAAACAGGTCAACAAATTACACAGGGTTCGATACACCCAAAAGAGCTACTTAAACTTACAGATCCTCTAACTACTCTAAAATACATTGTAAGCCAAGTTCAGCAAGTTTACATTTCTCAAGGTGTAGATATTAATGATAAACATATAGAGGTAATAGCAAGACAGCTATTGCGCAAATGCGTTGTTGTAGAATCTGGAGATAGTGATTTTGTTATAGATTCTCAAGTTAATAGATTTGAGCTTGATAATGTTGTAAAGAAACTTGAAGAAGAAGGGAAAAAGCCACCTGTGGGTGTTCCACTACTGTTAGGATTGACAAAAGCATCACTTGCTACTGATTCATGAATCTCTGCTGCTTCTTTCCAAGAGACAACAAGAATTCTAACTGATGCTGCAATTGAGGGAAGTGTAGACACTCTGCAAGGTCTTAAAGAAAATGTTTGTTTAGGAAAGCATATCCCTGCAGGTACTGGCCTTAAACGATACAGAGACTTAAAACTTAACTATAAAGGCAAAAAAGCAGATAGAGGTTCAGATAGCGAGCTTTCATCAAGTGCTCCTGAGAGCTTAGTTAAGTTAGAAAAACTAATTCCTAAACCAGAGCCTTGAAGCATAGATTCTGAAGGTTACTTGCATATGGATTTTGAGGATTCCAAGCAGTTTGATACTGTGAAGTACCTCTCTCGTGCTAAATTGAAAGACGAGGAAGCTCGTCTATATATACACGATGATTTGGGTGTATCTCAAAGATGAGCTAATAAGTTCAGTGAAGCTAGCATAGAGACTGTAGGGGATTTGATAGGTCATACAGAAAAAGACTTGATGAAAATTGAGGGTATTGGTATTAAAGCTATGAATGAGCTTAAAGCAGGATTGGCAAGCAAAAATCTACTTCATGTTATAGAGGATGATTTAGTTGCAACAGAGGAGGATATGTCCTCATTTATAGATATGGTATTTAGTCCTGATGATAGCGTTATAGGAGATACTACAACAAGTGATTCTCAAGAAGATAAATCAGAAGAAGAGACACAAGACACTCCTAGTGAGAATGAGAGCACTCTAAATGATGAAGAACTTCAAGATATTGATAGTATTTTAGCTGATATGGGCGATATTGACCTTGATAATCTTGGATTGGATTTAGATTTAGATAATAAGTCTGATGATACTTCAGATTCTGAAAATAAGAAAAGTGAATAATATTTTTAAGTTAAAAATTTAATGTGAAAACACAGGACTTTTGATATAACTTACCAGATGAACTTATAGCACAAAGTCCTTGTTTTGAAAGAGATAAATGCAGAATGCTTGTCATGGATAAGGTGACTGGACACCTAACTGACAAGCATTTTTTTGATATATACGATTTTTTAAACACAGGAGATTTACTCATAGCAAATGAAACTAAAGTTTTTCCTGCTAGGTTAATAGGAAAGAAAAGATGTGGTAGTGCAACATGTGAAATTTTATTACTAACCCCACTTGGAGATGGTATACACTGAGAAGCGATTGTCAAACCCGGCAGACGTCTAAAACCTGGTAGTATAATTGACTTTTACGACAGTAAAGAATCATGTGTTTTGTTGAGTGCATATGTTTGCGATTGAATTGAATCATCTACAAAAGGAATGAGGAAAATTGCACTTAAAACTCACTCTTCTCTGTCAATAGATACATGCTTACACAAAATAGGTAAAACTCCTCTTCCTCCTTATATAAATGATTATAGGGGAGATATGAGTATGTATCAAACAGTTTATGCTAATAGTGAGCGTTCGTGTGCTGCTCCTACTGCAGGTCTACATTTTACAGAATCACTTATTGAAAAGCTAAAAAGCAAAGGTGTTGAATTTTGTACAGTTGATTTAGAAGTTGGAATTGATACATTTAAACCAGTTGTTGTAGATGATATTAAAGACCATAAAATGCATAGTGAAACCTACACAATAACTTCAAGTGTTATTGATAAAATTAAATATACAAAAAAAATTGGTAGGCGAGTAATTGCTGTTGGAACTACAAGTGTAAGAACACTTGAGAGTGCATGAGACGATAATCGCCATACTCTTATACCTAAAAATAGAGCTTCAACAAAGCTTTTTATAACTCCAGGATATAAATTTAGAGTTGTTGATGCACTTATAACTAACTTTCATGTTCCGAAATCTTCTCTTATGATGCTTGTTAGTGCGTTTGGAGGATATAAAAATATTATGAACGAGTATAAATATGCTGTTGATAATAAATATCGGTTTTTATCGTTTGGGGATGCTAATTTTATATACTAGCGAGCATACAAATATTTAAATTAATGTCGAGTATAATTGTATAATACTTCAATATTGAAAATCTAAAATACAGTTTTAAATATGTCAAAGAGAAAAAAAAGAAGAAGTTCTAGGAAATTTGTAATTCAAATTTTTTACGCAAACGAAATTTCACATGTGAATATAGATGATGTAATAGATGGAAATATAACTATCCCGGGGATAACATCCATTGATGATTACTGTACTTGTTTGCTTAATGGAATTATGTTACATAAAGAGGATATTGATAATATAATTAATAAGTATTCCAAGAATTGATCATTAAAAAGAATTCCGATTATGGATAAACTTGTTTTAAGACTTGCTATTTATGAGATTTATTATGTTGAAACAACGCCTGTTTCAGTTTCTATAAATGAGGCTGTTGAACTTGCTAAACAGTTTGGCTGTGACGATGAGTCTTACAAATTTATAAATGGAATTTTAGGAAAAGTTGCTAACACAATAGAGGTAGATAATGGAGAATAACAAATCTGAAAAGACATACAAACAAGTAAACGACAAATTAAATTATATACTTCAAAGAGTTAAAGATAACCCTGATATGTCTTTAGATCACATGCTTGATTTATACGATGACGCTATAAAACTCGGTCTTAAAAGCACAAAAATAATTGATAAAAATATTGAATCATTTAACTTAAATTCTAATTTATAATATCAAGTTGATGTTTAATAATGGATAAGATTTTAAATAAAAATAGAATTCTTGATTTAATCTCTAGTATTGAAGATTTGAAAAAATTAAGTATTGATAGCTTAGATATTTTATGTAGAGAAATAAGAGAGCAAATTATTGAAACCACAAGTAAAACAGGTGGTCATGTTGCATCTTCTCTAGGGGCAGTTGAATTAATAGTTGCAGTTCATTCAACAATTAACTCACCAAAAGATAAATTTATATTTGATGTTGGACACCAAGCATATGCACATAAAATACTTACAAATAGGTGTAAGGAATTTAGCACTTTACGATCACTGAATGGAATTTCTGGGTTTTTAAATCCACATGAAAGCGAACATGATTTTTATTTTTCAGGTCATGCCTCTGATTCATTAAGTGTAGCTATAGGCATAGCACGTGCCAATAAAGAGTTAAATAAAAACTCTCACGTTGTTGTTTTGATAGGGGATGCGTCTATTGCTGGTGGTATTAGCTTTGAAGCTCTAAATTACATAGGACAAGAAAGACTACCAATCATTATAATTTTAAATGAAAATAACAGGTCTATTTCTGAAACTGTAGGAGGACTAAAAGATCATCTTAACGCTTTGAGAACATCGTGGCAATATAGAGCAACAACAAAAAAAATTAAATGAGAATTAATTGAAAGTGGAATGTTTGGCAAGCTAGCTTTTAGTAGATTAAAAAATATTAAGGATTCTGTAAGGGGATTTTTGCAGCCTGAAGCAGTCTTGTTTGAACAGTTGGGTATCCCCTGTACGTCATTTATAAATGGGCATAATATTGCATCTTTAAAAAGTACACTAAATCGATGTTTGAGTATGAATGAACCTGTTATTATGCAAGTCATAACTCAAAAGGGTGCAGGTTATGCACCAGCCTTAAATCATCCAGAGAAATTTCATGGCATAGGGCCTTTTAGCATTAAGAATGGAAAATCAATTTCTAAGCCTAAAAACACATTTACATCTGTTTTTGAAGATGCGATTTTAAATGAAGCAGTACATGATGATAAAATTATAGCTTTAAGTGCAGCTATGAAGTCTGGTACAGGACTTTCTAAATTAGAAGCTAAATACCCTAATAGAGTTATAGATGTGGGTATTGCAGAGCAACATTTAGTTGCGATGAGCTTAGGGCTTGCTAACAGTGGGTTAAAACCTGTTGTTTGTGTATATTCAGCTTTCTTACAAAGATCATTAGATCAACTTATAACAAATATTGCTCTTATGAAATCAAACGTTGTTATTTGCATTGATAGAGGAGGTATTGTAGGGGTAGATGGAGCTACACATCATGGTCTTTTTGATATTGTATATACTCGAATGATTCCAAATATGCATGTATTAGCACCATCGTGTGCATATGAGCTTAGGTGTGCTTTACATACAGCTATAAATAGTGGTGGACCTTGAGCTATAAGGTATCCAAAAAATACATGCTATGAAATCGATGACTCTGGCAACATATCTAAAACTCTGTCAAAAAAAGATCCTGCAATTTTTAAAATGGGACGTGCCAGAAAGCTTACAAAAGGCAAAGATATTGCTATATTAGCATTTGGAGAATGTGTGTACGATGCTCTAATTTCATATAAAGAATTAAAAAAATGCAATATTGAAGTTTCTGTATACGATATGCGTTTTGTTAAACCGCTAGATATTGATGCCATAAAGCAAGCATGTTTAGAGACTAAAAATATAATAACAATTGAAAGCGGCGTTATTGCAGGTGGCGTTGGCCAAGATGTTATTTATAACATTAATAAATTAGGCCTTAACTTATCTACAAATGTAATAAATTTAGGAATTGAAGATAAGTTTATATATCATGGTAAAACTGACGAGTTAAAACACATAGCCAAAATAGATTCAGCATATATTACTCATACAGCAAAAAAGATGTTTAACAAATTCTTGTAGTATTTAAAAAAGATATAGAATTTATTTATCTGAAACGTTTTTTTGAATTATAGTTGTACCGTCTTCGCTGATCAAGGTCTCTGAATTAAAATTAATATACTTTTTTCTATCTACTTTAGGCATTGGAGAAGGAGCATAATCAGATAAAGATGGGCTTTTTGTATAAACATCATTATCTGGATTACCATAACTATTTGTAAGCTGAAGCGTTCTAGCTACAGTATAACCAATTCCTACGCCGCACAAAATTCCACCTAAACTTGCAATTAATCCTTTTGCTTTTCCACCAGTTTTTTCTTTATTTTCTCTTTTAGTTAACATAAAATCTTCTTTGTTTTGTTCTGTATTTTGATATTCAATATATTTTTTAAAATCATTTATAGGTAAGCGTGAAATTATTACATGTGTAACATCTTTTAACATATAATCCTCCATTAATATTATATTATTATAAATGAATTTTATATTTTAAATAAAAAAATTATGAAAAATAAAATTATAACAATTATTGGAGCTGGACTAGCTGGATCTGAATGTGCTCTTGTACTATCAAAAATTTTAAAAATAAATAATTTAAATGCTTATATCAGGTTAGTTGAAATGAGACCGAAAGTCTCAACTTGTGTTCACCATACAGATTTACCTGCCGAGCTTGTTTGTTCAAATTCTTTTAAAGGAGAAAAGATAACATCAGCTGCAGGAATGCTTAAATATGAGTTGAAATCACTAGGATCTCCACTTTATTCAATAGCTTTAAACAATAGAGTTGAAGCGGGTGGATGTCTTGCTGTAGATAGAGTTAAGTTTTCTAAAAGCGTAAAGACAAGTATAGAAAGACAAAATAATATTAGATATGAATCTTATGAAGTTAAGTCTTTAAAAGAAGAACTTAAAATAAGCGATTATTTAATTTTATGCACTGGTCCTCTAACACAAGATGCTCTAGCTCAAGATATTTCAAAACTTACAGGAAGTGAGTTTATGTCTTTTTATGATGCTGCAGCTCCAATTATCTCAGCAGATTCTATTGATAAAAATAATGTCTTTTCACAAAATAGGTATGATGATAATTCTTGTGGTGATTATTTAAATATTCCGATGGATAAAAACCAATACTTAAATTTTGTAGAAAATTTAGTTTCAGCTGAAGTTGTTATAGACAAAGCATTTAAAAAAAGAGAATTTTTTCAAGCTTGTCAACCAATTGAACAAATAGCTAAAACGGGCGTAAACTCACTTAGATTTGGAGCTCTCAAGCCAGTAGGTTTAAAATTACCAGGTACTAATACAAGTCCATACGCTGTGGTTCAGCTTAGGTGTGAGAACAAGTATAAGACTTCATACAATATGGTTGGGTTTCAAACAAATTTAAAATTTCAGGAACAAAAGCGAATATTTAGAAAAATACCAGGACTTGAAAATGCAGAATTTTATAGATTTGGAGTAATGCACAGAAACACTTTTATAAATGCTCCTAAAATTTTAGACAAACATTTTCAAGTAAAAAAATCTGATGTTAGTAAATTTTTTGATTTAGATATAAAATTATCAACTTAAAGTATACGTATTTT
>CAVGFB010000052.1:0-3299 GCA_963628375.1 Gorillivita sp. (SeqCode) | reverse complement strand
GTGCAGTAATTGATGCTAGCACGTCATCATCAACTGGTGCGTTTAACTTTTTGCCGATAATATTGGGAATTTTTGCAGTTGGTCTTATTGTCCTTCTTGTATATTTGTACAAAACAGGCAAATTAAAAAACAAGACTTTAAGTATTTTTGCTCTATGTTTGGTTGTATCTGTTGGGTTCTGTGGAGCTAAATCAATTATTGCTAATGCTGCTGATGCTAATGACTTAAAGGCTGATAATATTTCATCTTCTGCTTATTTAAAGTTTGATGAGACAGGCAAAGTTCTAGAAAACAAGCTTGATATAGAAAATAGTTCAGAGGAAACAATTAATATCGAGAATATAACAAGTGACAGCGAATATGCATCTATTTTCCCAGACTTAAAGGGAACTAAAATAGTAGGCAACTCTTCATATGAAGGCAAACTTAATTGCGATTCTGTTCCACAAGATTTAATTGAACAAGTTAAAGAATCGCAAGGTAAAGTACAAATTGAAGGAGTTTTTAAAGTACAATTTAATAAAGAAAAGGCACTTCCTAGTGATGTTAAGGTTTCAATTAATATGCCTTCTGAAGACGGTGTATTTGTAGGTGATGAGTTAAATGTAAATTTAGAGAACTTCCCAAGTGATGCAAGTGCTGGAATTAAATGATACAAGGTTGATAAGGATGGTAATAAGTCTTTAGTTGGAGAACAAGATAAATATACTGTAGCTGAAGACTTAGCGGGCTCTTATATTGTTGCTGAAGTTGAAGACACCTCAGGTAAATATACTACTAGTGTATCAAGCGAGAAAGTAGCTGTTTATAAAGACAGACTACCCGACGATGCAAGTGTTGAAATCACTCTCCCCCAAGAAGGAAAAGAGATAGTAGCAGGTGATAAATTAGGGGTTGAATTAAAGAAATTCCCAAGTGATGCTACTGCTAAAGTAGAGTGATACAGAGTTGACAAAGAAGGAAAGGAAACACTTGCAAGCGAAGGTAAAGAGTATACTGTTCTTGAAGATGATATTGGTTATAACTTAACAGTTAAAGTAACTGATTCAAGTGAATTATATACTGGAAGTATAAAGTGTGACAAGCAAATATATGTACACAAGCAGTATCCTTCTGACACAAAAGTAGCAGTCAAATTACCTGAAGCTGGAAAAGCCATTGTAGCAGGAGATGTTTTAAACATTGAATTAACTAAGTTTCCTAAAGATGCAAATGCAAAATATGCTTGATACAGGGTTGATAGCCAAGGGACAGAAACTCCTGTAGGTGATGAAGAAAGTTATACTGTTACAAGTGATGATGAAGGATACGAAATTAAAGTAAAAGTTTCTGATTCAAATGGAATTTATGCATCAAGTTTAGTTAGCGATAATGTAAAAGTTTATAAAACATTTCCTGATAGCATGACTGTAAAAATAAATGATAGTGATGTTAATCTATCTGTAAATGTTGGAGATACGCTAACATGTAATATTGCCAATCCTCCAACAGGTATAACAACAAAAATTAAATGATATAAAACCGACTCTGGGAAAACTACAGAAGTGTCAAGTGATGATACGTATACAGTAAAAGAAGAAGACGAAGGGTCTGTTATTTTTGCTAAAGCTTTTGATGAATCCGGTTTATACTCAGGTAAAGAATCACAAAACAAAGCACAAGTTATAGAAGCTTATGGATATCTAGACACCTCAACTGAAGGTGTAGAAAATCTTATACTTACATATGATACCGAGAAGTCTTCTCGTGGCAGTAACGTCTACAAAATTCGTCCAGATGCTACAGAAAAAGGCTCATGAGGGTGAGATTCCATAAGAGGAGATATTACGAAAGTAACAATTACTGAAAGCTTTAAAAACTACAATAGACTTAAAAGTACGTCTTACATGTTTTATGATTTTCAGAATGTGACAAGTCACGATGGTTTTGAAAACATAAACACAGCTAATGTTGAAAACATGGCATATATGTTTTATGGTTATGGTTATCAAGTTGAGAACTTTAATATAGTTCCTAATGTTACAAAATGAACCACGTCAAAGGTAACAAATATGGCTGGCATGTTTGGTGGTTATGGCTGGAAATCTAAAACCTTAGAATCTATACCAAACATGTCAGAATGAACGACAACAAGCCTTATGAATATTAACGGTATGTTTGCCAGCTATGGCGGGTCAGAAAGAAGTTTTGAGTGCTTAGATCTTTCTAAATTTGATACAACCAATATTACGAAATCAGAGGATTATTCTTTAGCTTTGGGTGGCATTAGACTAAAATCTATTAAAATTTCACCTTCATTTAAAATTTCATTAGGCTTACTCAGTTTAACAAATTCGTCTGGCTCAACAACAGCTAGTTGGTACGACAAATACAACAAAGAATATGCTACAAGTGATTTACCTGTAGGATCTAAGGTTAGTGATGTCACAACTTATTATGATACTACACATGCTATAGCTTATGGTTATATGGATTACACATCTGAGTCTGGTCAAAAAATTCTCGTTTTTAATTTTGATACAGAGAATCAATCTCACACTCCAACATACTATCTCCCTACTTATGTTTCTGGATCAAGCTCATGGCCATGAATTACCAGGAAGACCGAATTGACTAAAATAAAAATAAACGATGATTTTAAGAACTATAAAGGTCTTACAAATACTAATGGTATGTTTCAAGATTTCAGTAATTTAACTTCAATAACAGGCTTACAGAACTTAGATATATCTAGTGTTACAAATACGAGCATGATGTTTTATGGATGTAGTAGACTTTCAAGTGCCGATTTTTCAACTGATTGGAACGTTCTTTCTGCAGATAATATGTCAAGTATGTTTGCTCAGTGTTCTAGCCTTACGCTTGATTGTAAAGATTGGCAAGTAAAAACTGAATGCAACCATACTGACTTTAACAAAGGAGCAGACAATGTACAGCTACCTCAGGCTTGGAGAACAACACAAAACGAATCAGGTTCACTTGCATCTTCGCAAGACAATGAAAGCAATTCATTGAGTGACAATGCTATAAACAATCAAAAAGCTACTAAGGACAAAGACAATACAGATGCTCTAACCCCTGACACTCAACAAGACAAATCAAGCAACACAGATACAGACACAAAAGATAAAGCAATAGACAAAGCTGCAGACAAAACAGAGTCACAGCAAGCTGATACTAAAGCTGAGGAGGCAGAACCAGTCTTAACAGTGTTGCTAGACTTTACAAGTAGTATTACCTCGTTTTTCAATAACCTAAAACTCCCTTTTGTGTAGAGCTTAAAAGCATATAATTAAGAT
>CAVGFB010000051.1:0-10034 GCA_963628375.1 Gorillivita sp. (SeqCode) | reverse complement strand
GGCTTGCCATGGAGGACGTGACCAAGATGGGGCCGGGCTCCGACCTGGTATACACAGTAAAAATATTAAACAAATAATCATGTAAGTATAATAACGTCACGGATATTGAACACATGCAAGCTTCATTACGATAGTGCTTAAAACAATATTGTCAGACAAGCCTAGTTTTCAAAAACTCTCGCTTTTAATGAGAAGCAAAAACGCTAAAGACATGCAAAATAATAACCATCCAAAAATTTTAAAGTTTTTGTTTATTTTATTCTTAAATTTAAAGTAGATGAATGGTCATAAAACATATGCAATATATATTGCTCAACCGTTTCTAAATTGATCGTTAAATGAAAAATAATTAGCTCTGTCTTCATTGTTGACAATAAATTCTACAGGGATTTTACCGTAGGCAATATCTTGCTTGTAGCTCAAAAAATAATCAATAAACGGAACAATAAAAGCAAGCGTTAGTGCAAAACATAGAACAACAGCTTTTATTAAATCCAGTAAAAGTTGAATATCTTTTTTAATGAACAGAATTACAAGAACAGTTGGAGTTAAAAAAATCAATATAACAACAACAGTTAAAACATGGCTGTAAATAACGCCTGTAAAACCAAGGCTTAACATAATTCAATATTTGGTTGGCCTAACTGTCTTATTATTATTGTAGTCAAAAGTAACTAATTTGTACATTGACATTAAAATTAGAGGCAAAAATATTATTGCAAGAAGTTCGCCTATTGCAAATCTAATGTCAAGACAATAAAGTCTATATGGATTTATACTGTATAAAACACAAAATAAAAGTGCTATTGAATTTTTTTTAAAAATAATTTTTGCACAAAAAAAACTCAAAAGGATTGTTGAGATATTTATAAAAAAAACTAAAAGACATGTACACGTAAACAGAGGAACACCTAAAAGTCTCAAAAAAGCAAAAGGGTACAAAAATAAATCGGGATACATAATTCCAGCTGGATACCCATAACCAGCAGACATACTCATATACATTTTAACTGGAAATTGACAATCTTTTATATCGTCTGCGAGGCTTTGAATTCTTCCTATATGAAACCCTCCATCATCTCCTAAATTAAAATCTGGTGAAAAGTTAAATAAAGGAATAAGCAGGTGATACGAACAAGCACAAAACGTAATTACCATTATTGTTGATATAAAAATTGTTTTATGTTTGCTTATATATTTATAAAAGTTTGAAAACATATTCACAAATATATATTAGAAATATTTAATTGGTAAATAAAAAGCTAACATCCAACGACATGCTTTAACAATACTGAAGTAGTCACAATACCAACGCCACCAGGTACAGGAGTAATCGCATCAACAATATTCTCAACAGAGTTAAAGTCAACATCTCCTACTAATTTATTTTGTTTTGAATCTCAGTTAATGCCAGCATCAACTACAACCTGCCCTTTAGTGAAATATTTTGAATCGAATTTGTTAGGCGTTCCTGTTGCTACAAAAACGATATCTGCTTTTTTAGTATGCTTGCTTATATCTTTAGTTTTTGTGTGGCATACAGTTACAGTGGCATTTTTATTAAGTGCAAGCTGGGATAATGGCCTGCCTACAATATGACTTCTTCCAATAATACATACATCATTACCTTGCAAGTCAATATTATAAAAGTTTAATATCTCAATACATGCTTCTGCGGTACATGGACTATAGCCGTTTACATTTAGATATGCAGAGCTTGAGTTTAACCATGTAGAACAGTCAACATCTTTTTTAGGGTTAATTGATTGGCTAATTGTCTCAACATCAAGATAGCTATTTGAATTAAATGGCTTTAATAATAAAATTCCGTGTATTGTTTTCTTTTTATTTAATTCCTTAATTTTATCTATTACAAAATCTGTGTTAACATCGTCGTCTAATGTGTAATTTTTTATAATAACACCTGTTTCTTGAGCTTTTTTTGAGATAGACTTTAGGTAGCTATTGTTACTAGGATTGTTACCAATGCTCACACATGCAAGTGCTGGAGCTAATCCAGATTCATTAATTCTTTTGCTTACAACTCGTCCACACTTTTGCAATATTGCATCACTAACAGGTTTGCCTCTAAGTATAGTTGCCATAAAACTCCTAGAACTTTTATACTAAAAATTTAAAATAAGCCTATTACAGATCCATTACTATTAATGTCAATACACTCTGCAGCTGGGTGTTTTGATAGTCCTGGCATAGTCATTATGCTTCCTGTTTGTGCAACGATAAACCCAGCTCCACCAGATACTTTCAAGGATTTTACATGAAGAGTAAAATCTTTAGGTGCATTTTTTATGGATGCATCGTCACTAAAGGAATATTGAGTTTTTGCAACACACACAGGTAACTTGTCATATCCTAAATTTTTTATTATATTCAGCTGTTGTGGTGCTTTTTCTACAAACTCAACTTTAGATGCACCGTAAATATTTTTTGCAAGCTGGTTTAGCTTTTCTTCCAATGATAATTCAATGTCATAAGAATAATTCATACAAGGTGCGTCTTTTTCACATTCTGCAACAACACATTCTGCCATGTCGATTCCGCCTTTTGATCCTTGTAAACAAGCTTCAGATACGCAAACTTTTATGTCATACTTTTTAAGTAATTCAATAATTAGGTCTATTTCTTGATCTGTATCTGTAGGAAATTTATTAACGACAACAACACAAGGTAGTTTATATACTTCTTTAATGTTGTTAACATGTCTTAATAGATTTGGTAAACCCTGCTCCAATGCATTTAAATCTTGGTTTTTAAGTTCTTCTTTTAATTCGTTGCCTTTAAGACCAGCACCTGCTCCACCATGTAGTTTTAGTGCTCTTATAGTGGCTACCATAACAACACAAGCAGGTTGTAAGCCTGAAACCCTACATTTTATGTCTAGGAACTTCTCAGCTCCTAAGTCGGCTCCAAAACCTGCCTCTGTTACAACGTAATCAGCATATGAAAGAGCAGTTTTTGTTGCAACAACAGTATTGCAACCATGAGCAATATTTGCAAATGGGCCGCCATGAACAAGTGCAGGAGTGCCTTCTAATGTTTGTACCAAGTTTGGCTTAAATGCATCTTTTAGCAGTACAGTCATAGCTCCTTCTGCCTTTAAGTCGTGTGCAGTAACAGGCTTGCCATCTTTTGTTGTGCCAACAATAATGTTACCTAGTCGCTTTTTTAAATCTTGTAGATCACTGCTCAAACAAAAAACTGCCATAACTTCACTAGCTGCTGTTATGTCAAATCCGTCATCTCTAGGAACACCGTTCTTGCCCCCACCTAACCCGCTTTTTATAAATCTTAGTTGTCTGTCATTCATGTCTAAGCATCTACGTCAGCTAATAGATTCAATATCAATATTAAGTTCATTACCTTGCATAATATGATTATCTAACATTGCAGCTAGTAAATTGTTAGCAGACGTTATTGCGTGTAAATCCCCTGTAAAATGCAGGTTTATGTCTTCCATAGGTACAACCTGACTATAACCTCCACCACAGGCTCCACCCTTAATACCAAAAACAGGCCCTAATGAAGGCTCTCTTAAGGCTAGCATTACCTTTTTATCTAGTTTGGAGTTGTTAAAGTATGCCCTAATAGAGTCAGCAAGCCCTATGCTTACAGTGGTTTTACCTTCTCCTAGGGGTGTTGGGCTCATAGCAGTTACTAATATTAATTTAGATTCTTCTTTTGGTTGTAAAAACTGGTCAATTTTGGCTTTATAATTGCCATATAGTTCTAATTTATCAACTGGAATTCCAGCAGATAAAGCAACTTCATTAATTTCGTTCATTTTATTTTTTTGTGCAATTTTAATATCACTTAACATAATTTACTCCTTTTTGGGGGTTATTGGATATCTTATAATATCTGTAAGCTTTTGTTTACTTAAATTCATAATCCTATCTTTAAAGTTTTGATAATCTAAAATTTGATTTTGTGCCTCAACAAACCTTGGGCTTTGTTCAAGATCAACCTTAATTATATCCGTGTTAATACTTATGTTTGCTACATTGTCTCCATTAGTAAAAAACTGTTCATGTTTTATCAAATTTAACTCTTCAAAAATGTCTAATGCTGTTTGAAAAGTGGGAATCTTTGCAGGTAGAATCCTATCTTTTTCTAATTGTTTTAAAATATTATCATTAAGCTTTAATATTCGATTATTTTTAGTTTCGTTTTTTATAAATAAATAACAAGCTTTTAAGTCATCCTTATTTGGGCATGTTAGATTTAAAATTTTTGAATTTATATTTACATCTTCTGAATTATATATTAAATGTATAAGAGAAGGATTGCCATCTCTTCCTGCTCTTCCGCACATTTGAGTAAATTCTGTTGCTGAAAACGGGACATGATATAAAACTATATGTCGAACATCTGGTATGCTAACTCCCTCACCAAATGCAGAAGTAGCAAAAATAGTATTTAATTTGTCTTCTCTAAAATAGTCTTCAATAAGTTTACGCTGTTTTTTACTCATTCCTGCATTGTAAAACCCAATTTTTGCTGCAATTTGTGGAGCTGAAGATCTAACCATTCTTGCAAGTGTAACGCACTGTACTCTCGAATTAACATAACAAATCGTCTTTTGACCACTAGCAATAATTGACGTTAAACATTCGTTTTTATAACCAGTATTTCTTTTGTCGTCAATATATAAGTTTTTTCTTTCAAAATGGTCTGTAACAATTTCATCTATTGGCAAATACTTTTTAACGTCTTTAAACACGTCATCTGTTATGGTTGCACTCAAAGCAAGAACTTGAGGGGACTTTAATCTAGTTAGGATTTCAGGCATTTTACTATACGCAACCCTCTGACCTGTTTTAACTTCTCCTATATGATGTGCCTCATCAATTACTAAAAATCCTATGTTGTGATTTTTTTCAAAACAGTCTATATGGATAGACAAAAATTCGGGCGTTGTTAGAACAATATCAATCTTTCCTTCTTTTAATTGATTATATAAACCTTCTCTCTCAGATAAAGGAGTTTGTCCTGATAAAACACAAGTTCTTATTCCAAATTTTGAAAATGCTTGTTCAAGATGATATGCTTGATCTGCTATTAGTGCTCTTAGAGGATATACAAACACAGAAGCTTTTGAGTATTTTAGAGCAGATATGGCAGCGTAAAGCTGAAATATTAAAGACTTTCCTCTTCCCGTTGGTAATACGGCAAGAACATTTTTGCCTTTGTTTAATAAATTTAGTACTTGTTTTTGAGATTCGTGCAAACATCCTTGTCCTATAAATTCCCTGCTTAACAATTTCAAAAGTTCACTTGATGACTTTTTTGCTAGCTTTACCCACTGCTGTCTTTTTGATGACAGTTCTTTCAATTTTATGTCTTCCCTCTCATTAGAATTTTCTAATTGCTTACTATTTGTTTGACTGTTTATAGTGTTGTTTGAAATTTCATTTGTTATAAAAAATAACTCATCTGGGATATCTATAGTTGTAATATCTGGTTCAACAATATCTTCAATATACAACTTTGCTTTCTTATTGCCAGCTCACGAATCAATTTCTGCTTTAACACATACGTCAACCATTTTATTAAGTTCTAACATTTTTGAAATATTGTCACAATTAAACTTAACAGCTTGAATGTTTGTATTCCCGTCTGTCAAAACACATTGAAGATGATTCTTTTCTTTTCCTATAGCCTTAGCGTTTTTTATAAATACATTTTTAACTAAAAATATAGGTTGTTTGTTGTCTTGGCCACATGGTTCTAATAAAGAAAGCTCACCCACATTATCTAAGGTAAAATCAGAAAGCTTACACTCAAGATCACAAACTATACTTTTACAGTATACCCTATCACTCAAACCATTAAAATACTCTAATAAACTTTGTTTTACACAGACTAGATTCTCTAAATCTAAAGTACAACCAATAGCTAATTTATGACCTCCATAGTGCAAAAATAAATCACTACAGCTCATAATTGCATCGTGTATATTTATATTTCCAACCGATCTTGCACTACAATGAACAAGGTTATCTTGAATAGAAAACACAAAAACTGGAACTTTAAACTTGCTCGTTAATTTAGACGCAACGATACCTGTAACTCCAGTATAAAAATTTTCTCCAACTATAAAAATTACTTTTGTTTTTTTATTTGCTTGAATAGTTTGATTTGCTTGAATTAAAGAAACGTCATAAACCTGATTTGTTAATTGCTTTCTTTGATTATTGCAATCAATTAGAGCAGTGGTTAGTTTATTAATTTTGTCTTGATTGTCTGAAGCTAAAAATTCAACTCCGAGTTCTGGCTTGTCCATTCGTCCACAAGAATTAATGTACGGAATAATTGAGAAGCTTAAATCAATTGCCTTAATTTTATCTGTAGTGTTGTTACGATTTTTTAATAGCTTACTAAAAGAATACCTGCAGTTTTTATTGATATTTTCAATTCCTTTTTTAACTAAAGACCTATTGGACCCTAAAAGTGGCATTACATCTGCAATTGTGCCAAGAGCGGCAATATCGATTCACTTAGTTCACTCATAAGGTAGCCCAAATTCTCCACATAAAGCCTGTGCAAATTTTAAAGCAACAGCTACACCTGCTAAATTTTCAAAGCCTGCATCTTTAGCAACTTTAGGATTAACTCATGCAACGTCCGGTAGATCTCCAGAGGCCTCATGATGATCTGTAACAACAACATCAACGCCATATGACTTAATAATTTCAATTTCTTTTTTGCATGATATACCACAATCAACCGTAATAATTAAATCTGGTTTTTTGTGAGTTTTAACAAGTCTTTCAATAGATGCTTCTGTAATGCCATAACCCTCTTTAATCCTGCTTGGAATAAAATAATCGTATTCAAAATTGATTTTCATGAATTCTTTAATAGAATTAAAAGCTCTGAGTAATATTGCAGTTGCACTCATTCCATCAAAGTCAAAGTCTCCATAAATTAAAATACGTTTTTGTTCTTTTATAGTTTGGCTTACCCTATTTACAACTTCAACCATACACGAAAGCTCAAAAGGATTGTCAAAATCTCTATCAAAGCAAGGATTTAAGAATTTATCAACTTGCTCTATAGAAACAAGTCGAGAGGCTAGAATATCACAGCTCATCTTAGAGAGGCTATAGTGTTCTAAAATTTCTTTAGAAAGATTTTTATCAAAAGATTTTACTTGAATATTTTTGTCCATTTGTTCCTTATACTCTAATTGTAATTCTACTCAAGAATAAAAACAATTATTCAACTATAAATGTACTTTGTTTAGTTACAAAATTATTTCAGCTTAATTTGATAATTCCTATATTTATATTTGGAATATTTATTCTGTTAAAGTGCTCTTGAAATTGTTATAAAAAATAGATAGTGCCCATGACTTTTTTCAATATTTTATTGATGTTTTGGGATTAGTTTGAAACTGGTAATATGGAGTTTTTATGATTTTAGAATTATTATAAAAAGCTTATTTAATTATTTAAAAATAAATCTCTTAGACAACAATTCAATTTATTAAAAAATTAAAATTTTGAATATATTCTTAAACTTTTTTAGAATAGAGAACGTCTTGTGCCTAATCATTCATTTGTATTAGAATCTACTCACGCATCCCCTATGTTAGAGTAATATGAACCGTCTTGTAAATCGCCAAAATCTAATAAATCGAGGATAACTGGCCGATTTTCTTGTTCTGTAGCGCTATTATTATCTTGTGCGTTAGATTCAATAGAATTAAAATTTACAAGGAATAATGATGTTAGAGCTATTAGTACTGTACTAAATAAACAAATCAATAATATATTTAGACTTTTTTTATTTTTATTTGTTGATTGCATAAAAGCTCCTTTTATTTAAATTTAATTTTTATTTTAAATAATTTTATTTGAACAAATAAAAATGTCAAATTGTTTTTCAAATAATTTAATTTTTACATTATTCCTGTATATCTTCTATTTAAAGTGTGGAGTAAAAAAGAGGAATAAAAAAGCACTATTGATTTAATAGTGCTTTTTTATTTTTTTCCCTACACTATTTAATCTCTCCAATATTTAATATAATCATCACAATTTTCAAATCATGCATCGCCCCCACAATCATTGTTGCATGGTATATGACTTCCTACAAAATCATTGTCTCATCTTATACCGTTGCGGAGTCTAACGACTTTATGACTACGATGCTCTGTTCAAATTGCAAATTCAGAATTTTTATCTATCTCACAAGTAATCAATAAACATGAAGTTCCAAGTTGATCAACCCCTGCATCGTCAAGTCGAATATCTTCTTGATGATCACCAACTCAATTATATCTTGCATAAAGGTATGTATTTGGTTGAAGGGAAATGTAAGTTTTATAAGTTTTACCACACTCTAGATTTATAGCCCCACCTTTGTTATTTGCTCTATTATCTTTGAAGATAATTCTCCCTGCAAATAAAGGTAATCTATCCTTAGGAATATCTATAGCACCACCAGATCCACCTGCTACGTTTCCTGTAAAAATAGTTTCATTGTTTTTTATATTTTTATCCCTTCATTCCATTGATTTTTTGCTATCAGTTTGCCTATATTCATAATGGCTCATATCCGTAGTGTCAAATGAAAGTCCGCATGGAACACAATTATACCATCAATCTCAAACATCTCCTATTTTAATAGCACCACCATTTGAAGCAGCTTTATTATTTATAAATTTACAATTAGCAACAACAAAATAAACATTGTTATTTCATATTGCTCCACCTTCTTTACATGCTTGATTAGATTCAAAAATACAATTTGTGACATTAGTTTGGGTAAAGTAACCATATCAACCATAATAATCATCTGCTCCTCAAAGCATAATTGCTCCACCATCTTCGAGAGCAGAGTTAGAATTAAAAATGCAATTATCTATATTAAAATTAGCTACAAAATCATCTGCATGGATAGCTCCTCCATGAGTTTTTTTCCCTCCCTTGTCTGCTATATTAGATATAAATTTTGTATTTTTAATTGTTGTTCTATTAATATATTTTTTTATTTCATCTTTTCCTATTGGACTGCCAACTTCAACAGGACTTGAAAATCCATAGTTTGTAAAGTAACAATTATCAATTTCTAAACCATATTGAGTTTTGCATCTAACACCACTATTTATGTTAAGAAACTTTTCGGACTCAGTCTTAGCATCAAACTTCACGTTTTTTATTAATAAGGTTTTACTGATATCTTGATTATTATTAAAAATTGAAACAGCATCTATTTGCCCGTAATCCTCTTCTGATTTTATATCATTATTTGAAACTAAATTAACATCTCTATGATCTACTTGAAGAGTTGGAGTGGATATATAATTTCCAACACTATCTGCCTTACAAAGCTTATGACTATTTAGGTTTATGGTAAGAGCTGCCCCTGGCATAGCAAATAAAAAATGCTCATTGTTCCCCTTGCCTTGGTACTGCTCACCGTTTCCTTTACATCCGAAACATTTATTATTATATTCTTCCCTGTATTTCTTAAAAAATTCGCCATTTGGATTTTCAATTTGAGAATTATATAATTCTATGTCTTTATTTATAGTTAAAGTAATGTCACGATGTAAAAATTCGTATAAATTATTTGCTTCAAATCAAGCATCGCCAAAACTATCATAATTATAAGTCTTTATATTATCGTTATCCTTGTATTGTATGGTTGCAACACAATCATCGCTTGCATTATTACTATTAGCGTCTTGTGCGTAAGCCTTTACATCCATTGTCTTAAAGTTTGCTATAAACAATGACACTAAAATTATCATTACTATAGACAACAAACCTCCGATCATTAAATTCCTTGTTTTTTTGTTTACGTTTAATTTCATTTATCCTCCTTTTGTTATTTTTGTTTTTTAGTTAAACGTTTATATTTAAGAATTATATTTTTTGACCTTAGTAAGTCGAATTGTTTTTCAAATAATTTTATTTTTACATTGCCCCTGTATATCTAATGTTTAGGATGTGGAGTAAAAAAGAGGAATAAAAAAGCACTATTGATTTAATAGTGCTTTTTTA
>CAVGFB010000050.1:0-4360 GCA_963628375.1 Gorillivita sp. (SeqCode) | reverse complement strand
CTACTATAATTATTAAAGAAGAGCTAAAACAAGCAAGTAATATTGTTGTAAGTATGTCAGATGTAATACCTCCACTGTATCCCATTATGAAAAAGTACAAAATATTGACTAAACCTAAAATTAAAGCTGCACAAAAAGCCGTTATAGTCCAAGTTAGAATTTTTGAAGCAAATAAAAGCATTCTATTAGGCACAACTAATAGCGAACTTTTAATGGAATTATCCCCAAACTCTTTGCAAAGTGCAGACATAGTGCAATATGAAAAACAAATTACAAAAATGTTGTAAGTAAAATAAATTGAACTACATATATGTTCAGGGAAAAGGTTCTCTTTTACAATTTGAAAATTAGTTGAAATTGTAATTACCATGTACGTTAAGCCGATTCCAAGAAAGCCTCCTAAAATCATACTAACAATTAGACTTATACAGAATCGTGGTTTGTTAAAGTAATTTTTTACCTCTGATAAAAAGACGTTTAAAAAGGTCTGCTTGTTTGCAGTGTTATTAAAAACTTTTGGTAATGTAGATTTAGTTTCCATCGTTTTCCTCCTTAGACTCTTTGCTCTCAAGATATATTTCTTCTAGGTTGTGCTTCTTTTCTTCAATGTGGCTTAAACTCAAGCCGTTACTGTAGATAATTTTCCCTACTTCTTCCGCTTGAACCCCTAAAACAGTAAGATCGTCACCGTCTTGTTTAAATTCAATGCCTTTACTTTTAAGTAAATCTTTAATCTCATCCAGTTTTTCACTTTTAATAAGAACTGCCCAATTATCCTTATCTGATTCGTCTTCTAGTTTTTCTACATCGCCAATGTTTGTTATTTTACCCTTATCTAACATAATAACTCTATCGGCAACCTGCTCAAGTTCACTCATAATATGACTTGAAAGAAAAATTGTTTTACCTTCTTGAGCAAGACTTTTAAATAAATCTCTGAGCCAAATAATACCATCTATATCAAGACCGTTTATAGGCTCATCAAACATTAAATTAGAAGGATTACCCAAAATAGCAGCTGCAATGCCAAGACGCTGCTTCATGCCGAGAGAATAATCTGAAATCTTTTTTCGGCTTACCCCTGAAAGCCTCACATAATCAAGTATTTCATGTACATCAACATTTTTAAGCCCCATAGTTAAGGAAATGTATTTTAAGTAAGCAGGACCAGACATGTTAAGGGGCAGAAAATCAGCACCCATGCAGGATCCGAGAGTTTGTTTGGGAGCAGTAGAGTACATAAACTGCTTGCCATCTATTTTGCAACTCCCACTGTCAGGTTGTTCAACGTCAGCTATGATCTTCATTGTAGTTGACTTTCCAGCGCCATTAGGTCCTACAAAACCAGTAATAACACCAGGTTCAACTTTGAATGTAATATCATCCAAAACTACCTTTGACTTATACGATTTTTTTAAATTATTAACTTCTATCACTGCTTCTCCTTAAATCCCAAAACCTATTCTTTATTTTCTTAATGCTTCTACTCCTGGTAACTTCTCACCTTGAACAAGCTCCATACTAGCGCCTCCGCCAGTACTAACAAATGTCATCTTATCTGCAAGTCCGTATTTGTTTATGGCAGCAACACTATCTCCGCCTCCTATTATAGACTTTCCAGAAGATTCTGCAACAGCTTTTGCAATTTGTTTTGTACCTACAGCAAAAGCGTCAAACTCAAATACCCCAGCAGGTCCATTTCAAAAAATTGTTTTGCTGTTTTTAATAACTTCTTCTGATTTCTTTGAAGTTTCAGGACCACAATCAAGACCTTGTCAAGTAGGAGGAATTTCACTTACGCTTACAGTTTTGTGGTTTGCATCTGCTTTAAAATCGTCTGCAACTTCAACGTCTACTGGCAACATTAAATTTACACCATTGTCTTTTGCTTTTTTAATCATCTCTAGTGCTCTATCGTATCAATCTGGTTCACAAATTGACTTGCCAACCTCATAACCTTGAGCACCAAGGAATGTATAAGCCATACCACCACAAATAATCAAATTATCACATTTATCAATAAGGCTATTTATTACTTTAATTTTGTCAGACACTTTACTACCGCCTAAAATTGCAGTAAATGGGCGCTCAGGATTTTTTAACATACCCTCTAAAGTCTCAACCTCATTTAGAATCAAATAACCAGCATAAGCAGGCAAATATTGAGGAACACCAGCAGTTGAAGCATGTGCTCTGTGTGCTGTTCCAAAAGCATCATTTACATATACATCTGCTAACATGGCAAGTTCGCGTGCAAATTCTGGATCGTTCTTTTTTTCACGCTTGTCAAATCTTAAATTCTCTAATAATAAAATTTGACCCTCTTTAAGATGCTCTGCCTTTTCTTTAGCATCGCTACCACAAATATCTTTTGCTAGCTCTACGTTTGCATCCACCAAATCAGATAAACGACTGGCTACAGGTTTTAGAGAAAATTCCTCTTCATAACCTGTGCCAGAAGGTCTTCCTCTATGAGACATTAAAATTACTTTTGCATTTTGTGAAAGCAATTTATTAATTGTAGGCAAAGCCCTTTTAATACGTGTATCGTCTGTTACTGCACCGTCCTCAACAGGACAATTAAAATCAACTCTAACAATTACTTTCTTGCCTTCTGCGTTTAGTGAATCTATACTTTTAATCTCAGACATTTATACTCCTTAAATATATTACTCAATTTTAAATTAAAAAGGGTCTACATAATATAGACCCTCTTGTGAATTATTATTTAATAAAAACTCCTGATTAGCAGTTTATAAGTTTTGTCCCATTAGTCTTGCTAAATCAGCAACACGATTACTGTAACCTCACTCATTGTCATATCATGAGATACATTTTGCCATGTTTGATTTGTTGCCAAGTACCATTGTAAGACCACTGTCAAAAATAGAAGAACGTTTATCACCAACAATGTCAACACTAACAATAGGATCTTCAGCGTAACCTAAAATACCTTTAAGTTCACCTTGAGAAGCTTCTTTCATTGCCTCGTTGATTTCTTCTTTTGTAACTTCACGATCAAGCTCAACAGTTAAGTCAACCATTGATCCGTCTGGTGTAGGTACACGTGTAGCAAAACCGTCAAACTTGCCAGCAAGCTCTGGTAGAACTAAAGCAACAGCACGTGCAGCACCTGTTGTTGTTGGGATCATAGATAATGCACAAGAACGAGCACGACGTAAGTCTTTGTGAGGTGCGTCTAATACAACTTGATCTCCAGTGTATGAATGAATTGTGTTCATGTAACCACGTTTAATGCCAAACTTTTCTTGTAGAACTTTAGCGAATGGAGCTAAACAGTTTGTAGTACATGAAGCGTTTGAAACTACATTGTGTTTTGCTGGATCATATTCCTTGTCATTAACACCCATAACAAAAGTTCCATCAACATTTTTACCAGGAGCTGAAATAATAACCTTCTTTGCTCCAGCAACAATATGAGCTTTTGCTTTCTCTCCGTCAGTGAAAAGACCTGTTGATTCAATTACAACATCAACACCTAATTTGCCTCATGGAAGCATAGCTGGTTCGCGAACTTGTAGAACAGTGAATTTGTCTCCATCTGCATTGATACATTTAACGCTCTCGCCATTTCAAAGTGCTTTGAGCTCATTAACTAGTCCTGTGTCAGTTTCACAACCCTCAACTGTAACACTGTCAAAAGCACGACCTTGAACTGAATCATACTTTAGCAAATGTGCCATTGTTTCTGGTTTGCCTAGGTCATTTACAGCTACAACATCAAAATCGCTATCTTTTGCCATAGCTCTATAAACCATACGACCAATACGGCCAAACCCATTAATTCCTACTTTAATTGCCATTTTTCCTCCTTTATTTTGCAATTACTTTCATTTTTTGATATTTAAATTTTACATTAAAAAAATCCACTTAACCAATTATTTATAAATAAATTTTATTTTATATATACTGACGAATTTTTTTTGATAACATCGTGAGCTCCACCCTCAACAATACTAGTTGCAGAAACTAAAGTTAATTTAGCTTTATCCTTAAACTCAAGCAAGTTAACAGCTCCACAGTTACACATGGTTGACTTTATTTTTAAGATAGAACGCATAACATTATCTTTTAAAGAGCCTGCATAAGGAACATAAGAGTCAACTCCTTCT
Source organism: Gorillivita sp. (SeqCode) (assembly GCA_963628375.1). Classification (GTDB taxonomy): domain Bacteria; phylum Actinomycetota; class Coriobacteriia; order Coriobacteriales; family Eggerthellaceae; genus Gorillivita. Next base: position 227 of record CAVGFB010000050.1, on the reverse strand, counting down.
TCGAACGTGAGGCTCTCTGACCCCCCCTGATCATAACGCTGTCAATTTCTTGCACGAGAAGAACCCTCGCCTCAATATTCCTTATAATACTTACCGTCAATTGAAACAAGATTACTTGGAGATTCGTCAAATCTTGCAAAGTATCTTCCAAGCATTACAAAATCAGCTCCCATTGCAAGGCTTAAAGTAATATGAGGTCATACACTATACCACCATCAGAACATACT
>CAVGFB010000049.1:0-19912 GCA_963628375.1 Gorillivita sp. (SeqCode) | reverse complement strand
GCCTGTTTAAAGTCTTTCATCATTCCACTGTATAATTTCTCGTATGTACCACCATATTGTCTTTCAAGCAACTTTACACTAAATTTTCTTAAATAATATCTTATGTTAGTATACTCAATAGAAGCGAACTCATTATTCATACATTGAGCAGGAAAAAATCCAGCAGCCTGCGATGCGTAAGAATGAATTCTCTCTATTGCATGAAGAAGAGATCCATCTTCTTTGACTGGCTCTTGAGGGAAGTCATCATATTCTCAATCGTAGTCAAACTCATGATGTAGAGCTTTTGGTCTAAATCAAAAAATTGAACCATAAGGTGCAATTGCGGGCTTATCAATACTCATAGGAACATCGATTTTAAGTTTTTTTGCAAGCTTAACTGTATTTTTATAGTTGTTGCCCCATTCTTGACCTAAAGTTGCATAAAATATAGAATGATTAGGAGCAGGAGGGCTTAAAATACCAAGTCGGGGATTCTCAATAAAAAGGTTGACTATATTAGTAATGTAATCTGTAGAACCTAAGGTGTTTTCTAAACATTTATAAGCAAAACGGTCACCAACAATTTCGGGCTTTACTTGTGAAGTTTTCTTGTCATGAGCAAAACAAGCAAGATCATAATTCATTACAACGTCTTTAATCCCTACTAAAAAGCTGGAATTGTCTCTTCCTCTGTTTTTTATAACCCTAACCTCATAATGATTAAAATTTAAATTAGCTGTATTACTTTCGATAACGTGCTTTTTTTTAAAGGAATCGGTAGTTATATACACATCAAATTCATTTGGAACATTTTTAATATATCTAATTGTCTGTTCAATAATTTCATCGTAATATACATGATAAAAAATAGCTAATTTAATCTTCTTTTTTATTTTTTTAGAATAATGTTTTGGCATTATATATGTTAAATTTAAATTATTAAACAAATCATACTGATTGTAACTCCTTAATAGACTGTCCCATATAAGATCAATGTCATAATTGGTTTCATTTTTAATGTAATCAATAAGTTCTGTAGTTTGTTCGCATGTTGTATTCCTAAAAAAATCATCTGTGTCGTGAAAAAAACACCTTTTTTTAAATATTGGAAACCTATATTTTTCAATCAACAGCCTAGGACACATAATAATCGGATTATCAGAATATTTTTTTAACTCTTTAGCGTCAACATAAGTATCTCATTTATAACCTAAATCACTAAAATGTTTTGTAAATATGGCTTCATGTTTGCCTATGGCTTCAAGATATGAGTTAATCTGAGGTAGATTTTTTCAATAAATTTTAAAATCTTCATTCGTAAACATTCTGTTTCTAAAAACAGTAAAATGAGATTGAATATGCTCTGGGATATACCCATATTTTATAGTTCCAAAAGGATCTCCATCGAATTTTGCAAAATTAATTAATCCTCAGAAATCTACATCAACATTTTTAAACTTATCAAATGCTTCTTTTAATGGATATACAGGACCAAAATTAGTATCATTTAAAAGAACAAGTTCATCATATTCTTTTAATTTATCTCATCCAATATGATAAATTCCTGTTTTGTAAGCTCATATATCATAGCCTTTATTTTCTCTAACTAAAACTGAACCATAATTTTTAAGTGCTTTTTTTGATGTCTCATTTATTACACCGTTTACAACAAATAAAATATCATCTACATTTTTTTTAAAATCATTGGCAAAATATAGCGTAGATTCATCAACAATTCCCTTTTTGTCATATATAGCATATACCGCTATTCTTTTCATCCAAATCCTCCTAAACACTAAATCTAATTATAAAACAAGAACCATCTTAATATTATATATAGTTAAAAAAAGAATACAAACCTATAAAAAATAATCTTTTAAAATTTAAGACTAAATTCATTAGAATCAAAAGGGAAATTTTTATTATAGAACGGATCCCCTGCTTTTATATAGTCCTTTCATTTATCATAAAAAAGTGATTTTTCTGCCTCAAACCTCTTTATTTTTTTAATGTCTTTAGTTTTTCCATCATTACCACGTGATCTTCCTTCAAAGTGATATAGAAGAGCATGTGGACAAAGAGTTACATACAAACCTGATTTAACAACTTTTAAGCAATAATCAACATCATTGCACGCAACCGCAAGTGTTTCATCAAAACCCCCAACATTCTCAAAAACAGACTTCTTTGTCATTAAGCAAGCTCCTGTAACAGCACTTCAATTACTATTTACTATAGCTCTATTATCATAACCCGGAAAATTTTTATTCTGCGTATCAAAAACATGCTTTGCATAATTTGCAAATCCAACAACAATACCTGCATGCTGAACTGTATTGTTTTCAAATAAAAGTTTTGCTCCAACAATACCAACATGTTTTTGCATACAAATACCCAACATCTCAGCTAAGCCATTTGCTTCGATAACTTGAGTGTCGTTATTTAAAAATAAAATGTACTCACCTTTTACATGATTTACGGCAAAATTATTAATTGCTGAATAATTAAATTTGTCCGTATATTCAAAAATTCTTATATTTTTAAATTTGTCTTTAAGTTGGTTATAAAATAAAAATGTATCTTTGTCCGATGAATTATTTTCAACAATAATAATCTCTATATTGTTATACGTATTTATATTTTCTAAAGAATCAATGCATTTTTTTAAATCTGATACATGATCTTTATTAGGAATAATGATACTTAAAAGAGGATTATTTACAGTTTTGTATATAACGTCATAAAAACCTAAACTTTTGTTCATGTCTACTTGTGCTTTTGCTTCAGTTCTGTCAAAATGATCAATCAGGACTTTTTTCCCAGCCTCGTAAGCATAAAGTTTAGAATTTGGATTATCTGCAACAGACCCTTTTGCACGACGTCAATGATACAAAATTTTAGGAATATGTAATATATCTTGACTTGCTTCTGTACATCGTAAAACAAAGTCGTAATCCTGAGACCCGTCATATTTTGATCTTAATTCCCCGACTCTTTTTACGATATCCTTTTTTACAACAAAGAAATGTGTAATATAGTTATGAGAACAAAGCAGATCAGGGCTAAAATCAGGTTTAAAATGAGGGTTCATAACTTTTTTTAAATTTTCAGTTATCATGTCCTCATCTGTATATACGATATCGTATTTATGTTTTTGTAAGTTTTTTACAATTTCAAATAGAGAACTCGGAGGCAAAACATCATCGTGATCCATAAAGGCTATATAATCACCAGAAGCTATTTTTATAGCTTGGTTGGTATTAGCAGATATTCCTCCATTCTCTTTTAAATTAACATATTTAACACGGACATCTTTTTTAGATAATTCAAATAAAATATTGCATATGTTTTTGTCTCAACTGCTTCCATTAGCTAAACAAAGCTCTCAATTTTTATAGGTTTGCCAAAAAATTGAACTATACAATTCATTTAAAAATCTAATAGGTGTTTCATAAAGAGGAACCACAATACTAATTTTAGGAGCATATTCAAACTTAATTTTTGTTTGATTTATATAACTTGATTTACTTAATGAATTTTTAATATATCAATGCTGATATAATTTTTCTTCATTGGCTATGAATTTTCATATTTTATATAAAAAACTCCTAAAACCTTCATTTTTTAAAGTTTTAACTGCATTAAAATAAGTTCTAGGTTTAAAAATGCGTAACATTCTGAAAGCCATACTCTATTTATAAAATTTATTTAAACAAAAATACTAAAAACTTAATAAAAAATATTAAATACAAGTACAGTATAAAAAAAACAAATATTGTTTCAATAGACAAACTTTGTTTCAAAATAAAACTGTAAGTTACAGCAAGAATTATGCCTAAAAATATAGCTAGAATATATTTTATAGAAGTTTTAATCATATATAATTAATAAGCTTTTTTGTATTCCTTACCTACTGTTTTAGAAGGTCCGTCTTTTACAATTCTGCCAGATTCAATTCAGATACATCTATCGCAAACATCAATAACCTGCTCAATACTGTGAGATACAAAAAGCAGTGATGTACCAGTCTTCATCATTTTATGAATTCTTTCTATACATTTATTTTGGAACTTAAAATCCCCAACGGATAGAGCCTCATCAACTATAAGCAAATCTGGAGAACCAATCGTGGCAATAGAAAACCCAAGGCGCGCCAGCATTCCAGACGAAAAGTTTTTTATAGGAGTACTCATAAAAGCACCTAACTCAGAAAACTCAACAATATCATTATAATAACCTTCCATTTGTTCATGAGTATATCCTAGTATTGCACCATTTAAATATACGTTTTCTTCTGCGGTGAGATCATGATCAAAACCTGCTCCAAGCTCAATTAATGGAGCAATTGTCCCAAAGACTTTAACACTACCCTTAGAAGGCTTCAAAACACCTGCTATAGTTTTTAAAAGTGTTGATTTGCCGCAACCATTAAGTCCAATGAGGGCTGTACTTTCCCCTTTATTCATTGTAAAACTTATACCCTTTAGAGCATAAAACTCATCATAAGAAAGCATACCTTTAAGTGACTTAATAACGTATTCCTTCATACTAAAAATTTTTTCAGAAGTTAGAGTAAACTTAATTGATACATCATCAACTACAACTAAAGGCTGACCAAGATTATTTTTTTGTGCATTTTTAATCATATTTTAAATTACAAATCCATAATAAAGGTATCTTGTTTTTTATAAAACACAAAAAATCCAAGAATTAAAACTAGAAACGATATTATAGACACAACGAAAAACGGAAAGATATTCTCAATTACACCATTCATAACTAAGTCCCTAAAAGTGTTTAGTATTATTGTTAGAGGGTTTCAAGCAACAATATTGTTTACAATAGGAACATTTTCTACAATGCTCATTGGATATATAACTGGCATTAAATACATAAGAGCAGTCAAGAAAACACTATAAAAATGTGTAATGTCTCGAAATTTAACTGAATAAGAAGCTAATATAAGACCAATACCTGTAGCAAAAACAAAAAGGACAAGAAGTGGTATAAAACTAATAATCATTGTATAGTGCAACTCTGACCTCATAGCTACCATAACCAATATTAGGGCAGTGAATGATGCCATAACATTAATAATGCTTGATACGACAGACGATATAGTTAATATGTACTTTGGAATATAGACTTTTTTTATTAACTGAGCATTATTGATAATTGAAGTCATTGATGCATTCGTAGACTCACTAAAAAAATTAAATACGACCTGACCACTTAATATATAAACTGGATAATTTGCAACGGCAAATTTAAACATATTACTAAAGACAAAAGAAAGAACAATCATCATTAAAAGCGGACTTAATAAAGTTCAAAAAACACCAAGAACGCTTTTTCTATAACGTACCTTGATATCTCGTCTTACTAATTCTTGTAAAAGTGGTTTATATCTTTTTAAATTTAGGATATATTTATTCATCTACACGATTATACTTTAAAATATAAAATTAAATATAATAAACTTTGTATGTGAAAATTCATGCTGTTAATAACAGTTTTACGTTAAGTATTTACTAAATAAAGATAGAAAATTTATGAAAAAAGTAATTGTTATAGGAGCAGGGCCTGCGGGCTTAACTGCAGCTTATGAACTTTTAAAAGACAAGAATAATTATAGCGTTGTTGTACTTGAAGAAAGCTCATGCATTGGTGGTATTTCTAAAACAGTTGAATACCATGGTAATCGTATGGACATGGGAGGACATAGGTTTTTCTCTAAAGTAAAAGAAGTAAACAAATGATGAAATGCCATGATGCCCATTCAGGGGTCTATGCCAAAAGATGATATTATTTTAGGACGTTCTAGTGCGACTGTTAAAGGTGGGCCTGATCCCGAAAAGACAGATAGGGTAATGCTTAAGCGTCATAGAGTTTCAAGAATTCTTTTTGATAGCAAATTTTTTGATTATCCAATATCTATGAAAAAGGAAACTCTTGTCAACATGGGATTTTTTAATACACTTAAATGTGGGTTTAGTTATATAAAGTCGAAGTTTAAAAAACTTCCAGAAAATAACTTAGAAAATTTTTACATTAATCGTTTTGGAAAGAAATTGTACACAATGTTTTTTGAATATTATACAAAAAACTTGTGAGGCAGACACCCTAGAAATATAGATGCATCGTGAGGCAACCAGCGTGTTAAGGGCTTGAGTGTATCTGCTGTACTAAAAGATATTTTTGGTAAAGCTACAAACAAAAAAGACAGAAAAGTAGAAACATCTCTTATTGAAGAGTTTAGTTATCCTAAACTAGGTCCAGGACAACTTTGAGAAATTACAGCAAATGAAGTAAAAAATCTAGGTGGAGAAATACTAATGAACTGTTGTGTTACAAAAATCCACAAAAATAAAGATAATAAAGTTGACGGAGTTACTTATATTAAAGACGGAAAAGAAAAAACACTAAATGGAGATTATGTTATATCATCAATGCCACTTAAAGATTTAGTTTTAGGTCTTAATGATGTTCCTAAGAATGTAGTTGATATAGCTGCTGGGCTCCCTTACCGTGACTATATGACACTAGGTGTTTTGGTTAAAAACCTAAACCTTGAAAACAAAACAGATATTAAAACTATTGGAAACATTGTGCCTGATTGCTGAGTGTATGTTCAAGATAGAAGAGTAAAAATGGGAAGGTTTCAGATATATAATAACTGATCACCTTATATGGTTAAAGACCTTGAAAACACAATATGATTAGGTCTTGAATATTTTGTTCAAGAGGGTAATGAGTACTGAAATATGAAGGATAGTGAGTTTTCTAAATTTGCGGTTAAAGAGATGGTAAAACTAGGTCTTATAAATTCAGAAAACAGCGTATTAGATACCCATGTTGAACGTGTTAAAAAAGCATATCCAGCATATTTTGATACTTATGATGAAATTGATAAAGTTATTGACTATATAAACACAATTCCTAATCTTTTTTGTGTCGGAAGAAATGGTCAGCACAGATATAATAATTTAGACCATTCTATGTGTACATCTTTTGAAACAGTTAAAAACATTAAAGCAGGAATTACAGACAAAAGCAATGTTTGAGCTGTAAATACAGAGAAGGAATACCACGAAGATACCAAATAAGCCTTATAGCCCGCTTTTTTTATGAGCATCCTCAATTTTATCTGTAACTTCTAGTCTTTTATCTTCAAGATCCTCAAGTTCCTTTTTTACTTGACCATGACGTTCTATAATTTCTGGAGCATTAGGTTTTGTAATATAGAAATTTGAATCACTTAATATAATATTAAGTTCTTTAAGTTCGTCATTTAAAACCTGCATATCCTCATTTATTTGAGCAAGTTCATCCTTTCACTTATGAGTTGCAGCATAGAGGGTATTTCTTGCTTCTGCTTCAGCGCGCTTTTGCTCTTTTGATTTTTTGTGAGAGTTTTTAATCTTTTTTATTGGCTCCTTAATATGACTAACTTGACTAACACCAGACATATCCTTAGTTATTTTTGGTATATTAGTATCATTAGAATTTTCTTTATCGCTATCTATTGATTGACTTGATAATTCTTTTTTGTATAAATAATAATCGTAGTTCCCCTCATAAGTTGTAAGTAAACCATTATTAATCTCAATAACTTTATTTGAAATATAATTAAGTAGGTGTCTATCGTGACTAATAATTACAATTGTTCCTTTATACTTTTTTAGAGCATCTTCTAATACCTTAACGCTTGCAATATCTAGGTGGTTAGTTGGCTCATCCAAGCAAAGTAACGGAGAAGGTTTGCACAACATCTTAGCTAATGCAAGCCGTGACTTTTCTCCACCAGATAAGACTTCAACCCTTTTTTCTGTATCAGCTCCTTTAAACAAAAAGGCACCCAACAAAGACATTATCTGAGTTGTATTTCAATTAGTTGCAACGCCTTCAAGCTCAGCATATACTGTATTATCGTTATTTAATGTGTCACTTTGATGTTGAGCATAATACATACATTCAACATGTGATCCATATTGAACCTTACCGCCATTTGGCATAATAGCTTTAGACATTAATTTAAGTAAAGTTGATTTTCCAGATCCATTAGGGCCTACAAGTGCAATTTTATCTCCCCTATATACTTTTAAATTCAGGTCTCTATAAATAAAATTAGAACCATATGATTTAGAAATATTTTTTAAATTTATAACGATATCCCCAACTCTTCTTGGTTGTTCAAAATTAAAATGAACTTCTCTACTAGCATGTGGAATATCTACTAAAGATTTTTTAATAATTTCGATTTTTTTTAATTTATTTTGAGCTTGTTTAGCCTTCGAAGCTTTGTACCTAAAACGTTCAACAAAAGCATTTAGTCTTTTAATTTCTTCTAATTGCCTGGTTCTTTTTATTTTGATCTGTTCTAAATGTAGGTTTTTTTGAGTTTCATACTCCGAATAGTTACCTTTATAGAGTACAAGCTTGCTATTAGTTATATCAGCTAGGCAATTAATAACATTATCTAAAAATTCTCTATCATGACTTACTATTACGATACTTGATTTAATATTACTCAAAAAAGCTTCAAGCCAAGAAACACTCATTAAATCTAGGTGATTTGTCGGTTCGTCTAGCAACAATAAATCTGGCATCTCCACTAATAGTTTAGCAAGTGCAATCCTCATTTTTCATCCACCACTAAACTCGTTAACACATCTGTCTAAATCTGACTTTTTAAATCCAAGCCCAAATAACACAGATAATACATTTGCTTCTAATGTATATCCTCCACTATTTTCAAATATGTTTTGAAGTTTTGAATATTCTTCATAATCTTTTGAACTACATTCAGATTTTGAAATAGAAGTTTCTAATTTTTTAAGTTTAGATTCTATTTCCTTTAGATACTTTTGTGAAGATAGAACTTCGTTATATAAGGTGTTATTTGATTTAAAGCTTAGGTTTTGCTTTAAATAGCCAACCCTTACATCTTTTGAAATTATTACCTTTCCTTTATCTGGTGATTCATCTTTAGAGATTATGTTTAATAGAGTAGTTTTACCACAACCATTAGGACCTACAATAGCAAGTCGCATATTGGATTCTAGTTTTAAATTTAAATTTGAAAATAAATTTTTTCCTGGAAAGACCTTTTCTACGTTCTCTAATTGAAAAATCATCTCTATTTAAAATTTATTTTATTTTTTAGATTTTTCTTTGTTGGCATCATCAATGATTGATCTGCCATAGTCATCCAGCACAACTTTAGGCTTATCTTCAATGTTGTCGTCTTTTTTAAATAGAATATCTATGTCAAGCTCACGATCGTTTTTAATACGTTCTCTTTGTTCAACAACTTCCTTAACGCCTTGTGTTGTTTCACCTTTAAATGAATTTAACTGAGTCATTAAAATAGCACCTATAATAAAAGGAATTCAAAAAACAATTCCTCTATATGTAATACCAATAGCTGTAGCAGCAGCTACATTTTGATTGTACATAGTAAATGCAACAACAATCATAGCCTCAACTACTCCTACACCTTGAGGAGTGATACTTATCATTGCAAACAATGTAGCTACTACAAAACCACAAATTAAAGGTTCAGCAGAATAAACACTAAATGATACTCCAACAAGGCAAAAACAAGTTAATTCACATAAAGTAGAACACAAACTCACGAGATAAGAAAATAGCAAATACTTTCTATTCTTTCCTATCATGTTTGTAGCGTCATTAAATTTTTTAGTAATATTTTTTGCTCATGGTTTTAGTGGTTTTTGCTTAAAAATAGCAAGGAACTTATTTATTAAATATTCAATTTTTTGTAGTATTCAATTTACCAATTCAGGTTTTTTATTGCTAACAAAAAGAAAAGATATCAAAGCTACAACAAGAAAAACAACAAGCAAACCCATAGCTATCCAAAGCGGATTCAAACCAACTGTAAAAAATAGCATAGTAAAACTAATAACCATAATAGTACAAAAAGACCCATCATAACAAATCTGGTATAAAAGAGCAGCACCAGTTGCACGACCTGGATCAATACCACGTTTATTTGCTTCATTAACTACCAAGGTAGTGCCTGCAAGATTCATACTGGGAGCGATAGTGTTCATAAAAAATGTACCAAAAACAAGAGGGAGCGTTGCTTTTTGCGACATATTGGCTCCCACTGCTTTAAAAGTAAAATGATAAGAAATACTCTGAAATACAAACTGCAACATCTTAATTAAAAAAGCACCTATTAAAGGAAAAATAGAAGCTTCTTTCATGGTATTAATTAACTCTTTTAACTGGTCTCCCCTAAGTAAAACAACAGCTAAAACAACAATAATAATAATTCCTATAAATATTTTTTGAATGTTATTCCTTATAAATTGCATAATCTTAATATCTCCCCACATCTAAACCGTTAACGCCAGCAACTGTAGATTCTGCTACGTAAGCAAACAATATAGTTCTTCCATCATTTTCAAAATAATCGCAAGTAGAAAACGTAAATATTTTATCTATAGAGTTTACATCTGGTATTGGTGAATCTGGAGTCACACAGCTCCTGTTTATTTTATCTTGTATATAGTTATTCATACTCGCTTTATTTGAGAAAGATGTTTGCACAATTTTGTCTTGTCCATTTGTCATAACAACAGAAAAACTTTTTAATCTATAGTTTCCAGCAGGAGTTAAAAAATAAATATTGCGATTCTTATTAAACTCTGCACTATCTTTTAATGTAGCAATTTTTGCATACATAGAACCATCATTCATATGATGACCATAGGTAACAATATTAGCATTACTTAAATCATGAGAATCTTCACTATCAACAAAGATTGTTCCAAACGAAACATTGCTCATATAGTTTCTAAATGTTGTTTTTAGATACTTTTCATTATCTTTTGTATGTACAACAGGATAGTTAACTTGAGTTCCAGGAATATAAACTCAGCCAACAGTTTCAGGGTTAATTGATAATAACTTACCTCAGTCCACTTTCATGTTAGCAAGATCAGATGAATCATTATCAACTGTTAGAACATCTTCTGAAATTTCTTTATACATCATACATCCCTCAGCATACCCGGCAACAATAACACCAAGTGCAACTAGAGCACCAACCATTATTATAATAGACAATCAATAAACAATTCTTCATCCAAAAGTTGGTTTGTTTTTTTTCTTTTTGTTTTTTTTCTTGTTAGTTTTATATTTATATTCAGTGTTAAGTGGCTTTATTGCTGATTGAGTGTTTTCTTTATTCTCATTATCTAGAGAACTTAAGGGTTGAGAATCTTTATCTATATTTTTTGAAGAAAAAGTTTGTGTTTTTGAATCGTAATTAATTAAGTTGTCATCATCTTCAAACGGAGAGTTTTCATCCATAACTACCTCTTGAATTTATTATATTCTAAATCTAATATAATTAATTATAGCATAATCGAAAATACCATGTTTGCGTAAATCAAGCTAAACATTAATAAAATTATTAACTTCTGTATCCCTTTCCATATTTAGATCCAGATCTAACATTTTGCTTTAATCTAGCTAAAACTTCATCCTCAGAAATATCCTCAATACTTGTTTTTATTGCAACAATTCTATCACGCAAGCTGGCTGCTAGCTCAAAATCCATTTTCTCACTAGCATTTTTCATGTCCTCTTCTAATTTAGAAAGAATAGTATGGATCTCATTTTTCGAGGAGTTTTTTAGCTCTCTATCAACCATGCTAGTTGATTTATCTATATCAATATTTTGTTTGCTATCATCTAAAACAATACTATTTATCTGTTTTTTTATAGTTTTTGGCTCGATATTATGCTCTTCATTATATTTTATCTGTAATTCTCTTCTACGATTTGTCTCATCAATTGCTGTTTTCATAGAATAAGTTACATGTTCTGCATACATTAAAACTCTTCCATTAACGTTCCTAGCTGCTCTCCCAATAGTTTGAATTAACGATCTGTGATTTCTCAAGAAACCCTCTTTATCTGCATCCAAAATTGCAACTAATGTGACCTCGGGTAAATCAAGACCCTCACGTAAAAGATTAATACCAACAAGAACATCAAATTTCCCTGCTCTAAGTTCGCTTAAAATCTCAACACGCTCAATAGTTGCAATGTCACTATGTAAATATCGAGTTTTTATATCTTGATCTAACATATGTTCACAAAGCTCCTCTGCCATACGTTTTGTTAGAGTTGTTATTAAAACACGACCTTTATTTTTTATTTCCTCTTTGCATTCATCAATAATATCGTCAATTTGAATTTTTGCATCTCTCACTTCAACTTTTGGATCTAAAAGTCCAGTTGGCCTATTGATTTGCTCGACTTTTTTTTGTGAAACTTTTAACTCATAATCGCCAGGAGTAGCTGAGACATAAATAAACTGAAGGATTCGATCTTCAAACTCATCAAATCTAAGAGGCCTGTTATCCAAACATGAGGGTAGTCTAAAGCCGTGTTCAGCAAGTGTAATTTTTCTTGCACAATCCCCTTCATACATGCCTCTAATTTGAGGAATTGTTACATGAGACTCATCAATAATACACAAAAAATCATCCCCAAAATAATCAGTTAAAGTATAAGGAGGCTCTCCCGGGTTTCTGCCATCTAAATGAGAGGAATAGTTTTCAATTCCAGAGCAAAATCCAAGAGTTTCTATCATCTCTAGATCATATTCTGTTCTCATCTTAAGCCTTTGTGCTTCAAGCACTCTACCTGCATCGTTAAATTCTTTAAGTCTGTGTGAAAGTTCATCCTCAATACTCAAAATTGCTTTTTTTAACTTTCTTTTTTCTGTAACATAATGAGAAGCTGGTCATATAGGAAGTGTAGAAAATACATTTATTACTCTGTTTGTAAGATTGTCAAACTCTTCAATCTGCTCTATCTCGTCCCCAAAAAAATTAATTCTTATTGGATTATCTGAATATGGTGGAAATATGTCTAATGTTTCTCCTCTTAACCTAAATGTGCCTCGTTTAAGCTCAAAGTCATTTCTGTCATATTGAATCTCAATTAATCGTTTTATAATTTGTTCTCTATTAAGAACTCTATCCTGCTCATCATGTACATCACCCTCATTTAAAAATAATGCCATACCTGCATAGTCTTGTGGTGATCCTATAGCGTATATACAAGAAACACTTGCTACAACAACACAATCGCTCCTTGATAGCAAAGCAGAAGTCGCAGCATGACGAAGTTTTTCTACCTCTTCGTTAATGCTTGCATCCTTTTCTATGAAGGTATCTGTTTGTGGAACATAAGCTTCTGGTTGATAATAGTCATAATAAGACACAAAATATACAACAGCGTTATTCGGGAAAAACGACTTTAACTCAGACGCTAATTGAGCTGCTAAAGTTTTATTTGGAGCAATAACTAAAGTTGGTTTATTGACTTTAGCTATTAGATTAGCCATTGTAAAAGTCTTTCCTGATCCTGTAACCCCAAGAAGCGTTTGGTACCTTAGTTTGTCTTTTATACCAGCTCCTAGTTGAGATACTGCCTTTTTTTGGTCTCCAGCCATTTTATAGCTCGATATCAGTTCAAAATTCTTTTTATTAATATGTTTTCTGTCTATTAGCATAATTTAGAATCTAGATTTTAAAGCCAATGCTATATTGTAAGCCTTTTTATTAAGGGCATCTAGTGTCCCATCGTTACAAACAACCTCATTACAATAAGTTTTTAAAATATCAAATGAGGGTTGTAAGTTTAGTCTGTTTGGAGTTTGAGACCTGGTCTTATTTGAAGTTAAACATATACAATAATCTGCTTTTTGCAAAAATTCATCATTTGTTTCTTTAACTGCTGTTTGCTCAACAATTAAAAAATCATAAATATTTGAAGCTTTGAGTTTTGGTAGGTCATTTAAAAAAAGATTTTTTATTTTAGGATGAGTAATTGAGTTTAACATATTAAGAGTGTTTTTATCTTTAAACGCTTTGTTTGCTAATTCTTTATTTGTATTAAACATCCCAAATTTTTTTATTAAATCACTTTTTACATTTTCATCATTCAGCACCTTATGCCCATATTCATCAAGGTTAATATAAAAAGCATTTTTTTCTATATTGTTTAAATTCTCGTACAACATTTTGCAGAAACTTGATTTACCTGTACCGATATTTCCTATTACAAAGATATTTTTCATGCTTTTATATTAGATTATTAAACAAATTTTATAACATTTACTTTCTCATAAATAACCACTTATAAGATAAATTTAAAAATCATATTGTTTAAACTGCTTACTCAACTATAATATTAATAATAAATTACGGAGGATTTATGAATGCAAACAAAGAGTTAGAGTTAAAAAAATTTGCTGCAAGAGTAAGAATTGCCACGCTCACTTCTATAAAATCAAGAGGATTTGGTCATGTTGGCGGATGTTTAAGTTCAGCTGATGCAATAGCTGCTCTATACAGTGGAGTTATGAACATTGATCCAAAAAACCCACATGACATAAACAGAGATAAACTTGTTTGTAGCAAGGGACATGCAGGACCTCTTATTTATGCTACTCTTGCTTTGTCTGATTTTTTTAGTGAAGATTTACTTCTAACACTTAATCAACCAAAAACGAAGCTCCCATCTCATTGTGATAAGCACCTACAAGGAATAGACGCCACAACTGGTTCTTTAGGGCAAGGAACATCAACGGCAGTAGGCATTGCTCTTGCTGATAAATTGCAAAACAGAGATTGCAGGACATTTTTACTTGTTGGTGATGGAGAACTTAATGAGGGTCAATGTTGAGAAGCTGCTATGTTTACCGCAGGAAAGAAGATTAACAACCTTACATGAATTATAGACTGAAACAAAAAACAACTTGATGGAACTCTTGATCAAATTCTTCCTCAATTTGATTTAGAAGATAAGTTTATATCCTTTGGTTTTGAAGTAGTTACAGTAGATGGACACGACATTGCAACTATATATGATGAGCTTTCTAAAAAAGCAACAGAAAAACCTCGCGCGATTATATTAGATAGCATTAAGGGTTGTGGTGTTAATGAAGTAGAACAGACAGAATACAACCACAGTATGAATGTTGATAATGAAGTATTTGACAGATGGATTGCTGAAGTTCAAAATAACCTTGAGAAGTTAGAAAATATTTAAGGAGGGATTATGAGTATTATATATACAGGTGAAAAAGACAATAAATTATTTAATCAACAAATTCCTTCCACAATGAACAAGCTAATGGAGGAGGACGAAAAAGTAGTATGACTTGATTCTGATCTATCAGGATGTTCTGGTGTTAGAAACAAACTTAAAAATAGTTCTCGTTTTATAAATGTAGGCATTGCAGAAGCAAATATGATTGGAATAGCTGCTGGTATGAGCTCTAATGGACTTAAACCATATTGTCATAGTTTTGGACCTTTTGCAAGTAGAAGATGTTTTGATCAAGTATTTTTAAGTTCAGGTTATGCCAATAATCCTATTACGGTTATAGGAACCGATCCAGGAATTACAGCTACCTTTAATGGAGGCACTCATATGCCATTTGAAGACACTGCTCTCTATAGACTGATTCCTAACTCTATTGTTTGTGATTGTAGCGATGTATCAATGTTAAATGCCTTTTTAACTCAAGCAAAAGATATGCCAGGCGTTAAATACATAAGAACACCTCGTAAAGAAGCAATAAAAATTTATAGCAATGATCATGAATTTATAATAGGCCGTGGTAATGTTGTTAGAGAAGGACAAGATTGTGTAATTATTGCAAGTGGAATCATGGTTGAAAAAGCTCTAAATGCTGCAAAAGAGTTACTGGAGCATGATATTGACTGTGCAGTCATTGACCCATACACCATAAAGCCACTAGACAAAGATCTTATTATTGAATATGCTAAAAAATGCAAACGAATTTTAGTTGCAGAAAACCATAACAAAATCGGAGGATTATGTTCTGCTGTTCAAGATGCGATTTGCGGCATGGAGCTTAAATACTCGTACGTAGCGGTAGAAGATGAATTTGGAGAAGTAGGGCCTCTTGACTATTTAGAAGAGAGATTCAAGCTAACGCACAAGCACATTATAGAAAAAGTAAAAATTCTAATGTAGATTAAGATTTAAATAAAATAAAAAAGAGGCTCAAATTATTTTGAGCCTCTTTTTTTTATTCTACACAAATTAAAACTTTAAAATAATTTTTCAGGGTACACGCCTTTATTAATCAAATCTTTAATTGAAGCCATAACATTTGGTTTGTCTTGTTTATATGTAACACCAAATCATTTACTGTCAGTTTTTAATACTTTAACGTTAACAAGCCCCTCTTTAATCATCTTATCTATCTCTTCTGGAATTAAGAATTCTGACTTTTCAACATTTATATTTTTACTTAATCACTCAGGAAATCGCCTCTCAAAAGTTTCAAAAATATAGGGAGTGAATGCTCAAAAATTCATGCTAACTGGCTCATTACCAGTTAAATCAACAACCTCACCCTTATCTGGCCTATTTTGAGCACCATTTTCGGTTTTAAATATGTCTTTAAGTTCATCTACATTTGTTAAGTTTCCTTTGCTGTCTTCTGCACATATTCCTCTAGCAACGCTTCCATTCTCACTTAACGTATTTGCAAGTTTAAAACCAACCATTGCGTAAAGTTCATCTGAAATTTCATTTCCAACAAGAAAATTATGCAATACTTTATATGAATCACACCCATAGAAATCG
Source organism: Gorillivita sp. (SeqCode) (assembly GCA_963628375.1). GTDB lineage: Bacteria > Actinomycetota > Coriobacteriia > Coriobacteriales > Eggerthellaceae > Gorillivita. The sequence continues at coordinate 3,253 of CAVGFB010000049.1, read as the reverse complement.
TCAGCATTAATTACACCAAAAGGACCGTTTATCTCATCTTTTGCAGGAAGTATAGCATGAGCTGTCCCTCATGGCTTAGTTCTGTCTTTAGGGCATGTATATGGAGAAGGAAGATCATTAATATCTTGAAAAACAAGTTTTACATCTATTTTCCCCTTGTACTTACTTGCAACCTCATTTTTAAATTGTTCTTCAAAATCATGCCTAATGATAAAAACAATCTTATCAATTCCTGCTCTCATTGCATCATATACAGAATAGTCTAATATTGCCTCGCCATTAGGACCTACCGGATCAAGCTGCTTTAAGCCACCATATCTTGATCCCATACCAGCAGCCATTATTATCAAAGATGTTTGCATTTTTTCTCCTTTTGATTAATTCTTATATTGTTCTAATCTACAAATCAAGCATTAGAACCTTCATGGGTAATTTTGATATTTTGAATGCGATCCTTATCATACACACTACACAAATAATTTGTAAAACTATCAAGCTGAGGTGTTGGCATAAATACTTGGATGCACCCACCAAAGCCACCTCCATGAATTCTTCCAAAACCTCTTTTGGTATAGTCTCCATCACACGCATGATCAAGTGCTAAATCAACAATTCCACATACTACTTCTGTAGTTTTATCAGTTTCTGATACTGACACATTTTGTAAATATCTTGAAGATGATGACCCAGAAAGTCCACTACATAACATAAATTGCTTTCCATTGCCCTCTTTTAGAGCTTTAATTCTAGCACGTGTCAAATTTATCTCATGGTAGTAGTGAATTCCCCTAAGAACTGTCTTTCCATCAACTGTGCCCCTAAATTTTGCTAAATTTTGCATGAATGTATCAACATCGCTTTCTCCTAGAAAGTCAACTCCTAACTTATTAGACACCTTCTTCATCTGTTCTGGAATTTCAGCATACAAATAACTTATATCGCCATGTTCGGCACCTGTATTTACCAAAACAACAGATATCCCATTGTCTCCAAAATCAAAATCAAGTGGTTCAACAACTAAATTAGAAGGATCTTTAAAATCAATAGAAATAATTCCCCCGTAACTTATTGCAGTTTGATCAAGAAGACCACAAGGTTTTCCATAATACTCTGATTCGGCATATTGACCAATTTGTGCAATTTTCATCTTGCTTACTTTTTTGTCTGCAAAAGCTGTATTTAAAATGTTTGCAAATAATACTTCATAAGCTGCTGAAGAAGATAGCCCCATAGCATATGGAATTGAGCTTGTCATAGATACATCAAAACCAGAAATATCATATCCCATATCAATAAAGGCTCTAACCACGCCAGCAACTAAAGCTTTACTAGTAAATTTATTAGCTTCAATATCAAATCTATTGTCTTTAACCTCGTCAATGTTTAAACTAAATGGATCATATCCTTCACTTTTAACATTTATGATATTTGTGCCGTTTAATTCTATGTCAGCATCCATAGATTGTTCAAGAGACCCTGTTACTGCTACCCCATGTTGGTGATCTACATGATTTCCTGCGATTTCTGTTCTAGCAGGTGCAAAAGCTTTCAATTTTCTACCCATTTTTCCTCCTTCTGATAAAGTTAATTAATTTAAATAAATTTATCGACCACATAATTGATCTTCTCATTTATAAATCTGGTTTATTTTACCAGAATATTAATAAAATGAAATTTGAAATTTTAATTCTAAAATATATAATGTAGAATTAATAACAATTTAACTTTGTAGTTATATAAAAAATGAGAACTAATAAAATACAGATTTGATATAGATCATTAATAGTAATATTAGGCGCTTTTGCTTTGATATATTTTTTAACTCCTATGCGATACGGAGCTTCAAGTTTCTTTTTGTTTTATACTAACTTATCAAATTTATGTGTGGTTGTATATTTTGCAATTAGAGTATTTAAGACAATAAAAGCTAAAAATAATAATCAGTGTAAACCATGCAATCTAAAAATTAAGTACACATTAATGTTTGCAATAACAATAACATTTTTAATTTCTCATTTTTTGCTGAATTTTGGAATGATCTTTTACAATGATACATTTAACTTTGATTTTTTTATATTGCACTATGTAGTGCCAATAATGACTATTTTTGACTGACTTTTATTTGACAAAAAAGGAACAATGAAGTGGAGTGATCCTTTTCTCTGACTTAGTTTCCCTCTTGTTTATTTTGTGTATATCATGATAGTATGCGGTTTCTTTAAAGTACAAGCTTTGCCAACATCGAGATACCCATATCCGTTTATTGATTTAGATACTATTGGAATAGACGGAATGGTTGTAAATTTTTTTGTTCTTTTATTTGCTTTTATATTGCTAGGATTCTTTTTTGTGTTATTAGATAAATTATTATACAAATACACATCAAAAAAAGCTCCTATCAAAAAACGATAAGAGCTTTAAAAATCCAAATAAGCCAAAAAATTTATTGACTTTGCTTTTTATCGTCCTCAATTATTTTGCTCATTGCTCTAACAGCTACTTTAATTGCATTTTCGGTGTTCATATTTTGTTTTTGATCTAGTCCAGCTTTCTCACGTTCTTGATTTCAGATCGTATGAAAGCACGATCCGCAACGACATCTAAATAAGCTGCAAATTACAAATGCAGCAGAAGACTCCATTTCAGATGCTTTTACACCCAACAACTTTCAAGCTTCCCAATAATGCAACAATTCTTGATGCACAGCAGAAGTTTCAGGTTTATGCTGCCCATAAAACGAATCTTTACATTGAACAATCCCACATTTTGTTGGAAGTCCAAGCTCAAGAGATGCTTCTCGCAGGGCATTTGTAACACTCAAATCTGGAACAGCTGGATAACACTCGGGAGCATATTCAAAAGAAGTGTGCTCAAACCTAATAGCACCAGTTGCAACAACAATATCTCCTGATTCTACTTCAAGATCAATACCACCACACGTGCCACATCGTATAAATGTATCTGCACCACAATTAATTAGCTCTCTTAAACAAACATCTGTAGACGGACACCCTAACCCATGACTAACAGCAGAAATTTTAACACCATTTAGAGTTCCTGTCATCGTTTTAAACTCTCTATTATATGCAACCTCTTTTGCATCATCAAAGTATTTTGCAATAGATGCAACACGACCTGGATCCCCGCATAAAATAGCGTATCTTCCAACATCGCCCTTCTTTGTTTGTAAGTGGTATTGTAATTCTTCTTTATTTTGTTGATCTGTATCCATGACTTCCTTTCTGTATTAAAT
>CAVGFB010000048.1:0-6626 GCA_963628375.1 Gorillivita sp. (SeqCode) | reverse complement strand
TATAGAGTTGCTATCCTGTTCTGAATTAGCGTTTGTTTGTCTTGGGTTATAATCAAAATAGGTTTTATAAGGATATCTTTCTTCTTTGCCGAAATCAGCTTCCTCATATGCTTTGCCATTAATATCATATCATGTTGCTTCTTTTTCACCTTTGCTGTTGGTTAATCCAGCCGTAGTCATAGTATTGTTCCAATCTTTACCTAAAGTAATAGATCTAAGACGAATTCCATCAAGACAATCAGTGTAGCTTGATGGGGAATCGCCACGAGTCATTCAGCTTCAAAGGTCTAAGGTGTTAAATACGCAATTATGTCCATAATTTTTAAACATCCTGCGATTTGTATCATAGCTAAACCCGATTTCATCACTACTATTTACATAAGGTACGTTTGATAATTTGGTTGTACTATATCCATAATTTTCAAACATAGAATCAAGAGTACAATGAGGTAAATTTGTAAAATCTGGACATCTTGGACAACTTGATAGTTCCGTAGACATATAACCATAACAATAAAACATATATTGCATATCGTGAACATGAGACACATCTCAAGAAGAAAAATTAACAATGGAATTAAATGTCGTAGATCAATAGCCAAATGTAGAAAACATATATTTCATAGTTGTAACATTGGAGGTATTTATATACTCAAAGCCCTCACAAGACTGAACATTAGCAAAATTGTAAAACATATAATTTGTACCATGAAGTCCTGTAAAGCCTTTAAAATTCTCATTTATTTTAACTTTTGTAAATGAATATCTCTCAGAGTTCCACGCTCATGATTCTTCATATTCTCCAGTAGAAGAAAGGAGATATATGCCCTGATGTGTTAATTTATAGAAATCAAACGTAAATATTAAGGCAGTTTGGCCACCTCAAGTTGTTGTATCCTTGTATGCGTAAGCTTCACGTCCATCATAGTCATAATAAATCAATGCCTCTGTTCTACTAGTAAACTTACAAGATTCAAATGCAAATCCATTTTCGCTATATCAATTAGCATTATATGCACCAGACGAATTTGTCAGGGATGCATGGCTTTCAGCACTATCGAGTTCCAAATTAAAATTAACTCCTAGTTTAATTGATTTTAGCTTTATGTCTTTTAACATTTCTTTATAATTTATAACGTTGGTCGTATTAAAACTCGATAAATCCAAACTTGAAAACCCAGACGAAGATTTTGCACCATAATTTGAATACATACTTGACATGTTTGTAACTTTAGTAGTATCTCATTTTGATACATCGGGAACTTGATTTAGTTGACTTGAATTATATCCATATTGCTGAAACATATTAGACATAACTACTACATTGGACGTATTTCAGTTTAAAACATTAGGAACTATATTTATTGTTGTAGAAGAGTAGCCATAAGAAGAAAACATAGAAGATATATCTGTTACATTTGACGTGTCTCAATTTGATACGTCAGGCACAACAGAACCTAGTGATTCTGCATTAAATCCATAACATTTAAAGACAGAATTCATGTTCACTACATTTTTTGTATCTCAGTTTGATACATCAGGAACCTCAGTTAGGTAATCAGAATTATAACCATACTGATAAAACATATTAGATATATCTGTTACCTTAGATATGTTTCAGTTTGATACATCAGGAATTTTTTTAAGTCCAACAGATGAATACCCATAGTTGTAAAAAACACCCATCATATTTGTTACTTTAGAAGTATCTCAATTAGAAACATTAGGTACATCATTTAGTGAAGATAGTGATGTTTCTGTATAAAACATCATTTTCATATTTGTCACATTAGATGTGTTTAGGTTCTCAAATCCTAAAAATTCTGATACATTCTTTAATTTAGAGAACATATATGCTGTACTTTTAAGTTCAGTATAATTTTTGAAATTTTCATTTATTTTTACTTTTGTAAACAATTCTCTATCACCATTTCATTCTCAGTCGATTTGATCAGTAGCATTTGTTGGGATATCATAGGTGCTAGCGTGTGATGATCTATCAGAATCAAATGTAAGCACAAGAACAGTCTCATCAGTATCTGAATTTGTGTCCTTATAAGAATAAGCTACAGCTGTTGGGTCATGGTCATAATAAATTGTAGCTTTATCTCGAATGATTGGAATAGAACATGACTCATATTTTGTTAAATTATCATCATATCATGTAGCATTATTCTCGCCAATACTATTGGTTAAGCATGCATTTGTTGCTGTTAAAGATAATTTAAAGTTTATTCCTAAATTTATTGACCTAAGCTTAAATCCAGATAGCATTGATGAATAAGACGTAGTTTTATTTGTGTCAAAATTAGCTAAATCTAAGCATTCAAATACACAATTTTTACCGTAATCAGCAAACATACCTGATATGTCCTCAACATTAGAAGTGTCTCATTTTGAAAGATCAGGTAAACTTTCTAAGGACTGCGAAGATTCAGCATAGTTTTTAAACATATCATTCATGTTTGTAACTTTTGATGTACCTCAATCTTCAACATCAGGGATTTTATCTAATGTAGCTGATAAACTGCCGAAATTGTAAAACATAGAAGACATATTTGTAACATTTGATGTATATAAATTATCGAATCCCTCATGGGTTGATACACCAGTAAAATCATAAAACATAAAAGAGGTAGAAGTTAAATCGTGATAAGCTTTAAAACTTACATTTACCTTGACATTTGTAAAATCATGTCTATCTTTGTCTCATTCTCAATCGCTTGTCTGGGTAGCAGTAGTAGTAATGTTATAGACTGTTTCATGGGATAATTTTTGATTATCATATGTAAGAATTAGAGATATTTGGTCGTTATTTATTTCTTTGTATGCATAAGCAACAGATTCTTTATGGTCAGAATCATAATAAGTAGTAATTTTATCTCTTTCAGGTATTACGCAACCTTCATGCTCTCTGCCATCTTCATCATATCAAGTTACATTAGTATTACCCTCGCTGTTAGTTAAACATGCACCTTTTGAGGTTAGGGATAATTTAAAGCCCTTACCTAATTTTATAGACCTTAACTTCATACCAGATAACATAGAGGAGTAAGATTCAATTTTACTTGTATCAAAATCGCTAAGATCTAAACAATCATATACCTGTAGTTTTCCATAATCAAAAAACATTTCTGACATATTTTTAGCGCTGGAAGTATCTCAATTTGATACATCGGGAACTATATTTAATTTTGTAGACGCAGCTCCATAATCATAAAACATACATGACATATTTTCAACTTTAGATGTATCCCAGTCTGACACATTAGGAACTTTATTTAACTCAGTTGAAGATTGGGCATAATTTATAAACATTGAAGATGTATTTGTAACATTAGAAGTATTTCACCTTTTTATATCTGGGACTTCGCTTAAAATAGTAGAGGTATACCCATAAGCACTAAACATTTCAGCCATGTTTGACACATTTGATATATTTCATTTAGAAACATCAGGAACAGTGTTAATCTGACAAGAGTTATATCCATAATTTTTAAACATACAAGAAGTATCTAAAACAGAATGCATGTCTCAATCTGAAACGTTTGGAACTATATTAAAATTATCAGCCTTATTACCATATTCAGAAAACATATGTGACATGTTTTCTACATTAGATGTATTTAAATTCTCAAATCCACTTTGGCTAGAAATGTTTTTAAAACTATCAAACATATAAGCCGTACTGGAAAGGCCACTATAATTTTTAAAATTATCTTTTATTGTAACTTTTGTGAAAATCTCTCTATCTTGATCCCACTCTCAATCACTCTCCTGAGTGGCTTTTGTATTTAGTTCATAAACTTTCTCACCGGCTTGTTCATGTTTAGCTTTATTCGCATCATTAGTAAGCACAAGTATAGTTTGTCCATCGTCACTTGTTTCTTTATATCCATAAGCATCATTTACATTATAGTCATAATAAGTTATTGCCTCTGTTCTTGATATTTTGCCCATTCCACATTCAGAATAAAACTCACCCTCTCCGTTGTATCATGTTGCATTAATTTCTCCTTTGCTATTGGTTAATGCTGCATTTAGAGAATCTAGTCTTAGACTTAAATTAGAGCCTAACGTAATAGATTTTAGCTGCATATTTCTTAACATATCAGCATAAGAAGTAGGAGTATGAAAATTAGAAAGGTCTAGATTTAAAAAGCTAGACTCACCCCCATAACCATAAAACATCAAACTCATATCTGTAACTTTTGACGTATCTCAGCTTGATACATTAGGAACCTTGTTTAATGTTGTTGTCTCACAACCATATCAACTAAACATATTAGACATATCTGTAACGTTAGATGTGTTTATATTTTCAAATCCATCATGATCGGTAACGTGTTTAAACTCTGAAAACATATAGGCTGTACTGGTGATACCTTTATAATATTTAAAATTTTCATTTATTTTAACTTTTGTAAATGAATCTCTGTCTTCATATCATTTTCAATCAACAGCTTGAGTAGCAGATGTTGTAATTTCATAGGTATTTGAATGAAGATTTTTTTCTCTATCAAAGGCAAGAACAAGTGTAGTTGTGTCATTTTCTGTAGTTGTATCTTTATACGCATAAGCTTCACACGGAGTGTCATAATAAGTTACCACACCAGGAAGTGAAGAACCTACAGGTAAATTTACTAGAGCATATGAATTTGAATGCTCGTCATATCATGTAGCACGTCATCCTTTAGAGCGACTAAAGATATCTATATTTTGTAAGTTTATTGTGAATTTAGGAGAAATGGTAATAGTTTTCAGTCTTATGCATCACGCACTTACATCTTTAACTTTACTTGTATCCCAACCAGAGAGATCTAAATTATCAAAACTTCGTTTCACCCCATATTGATAAAACATTGACCTTATATTTGTTACTTTAGATGTGTTTCAGTTTTTTACATCTGGTATTTTATCTAACATAGTAGATGAAGACCCAAACAAAAAAAACATCGATTGCATATTTGTCACATTAGATGTGTCTCAATTTGAAACATCAGGAACTGAATTTAAAGATGCAGGGTTGGAACCATATAATACAAACATAAATGACATATCTTTAACTATAGAAGTATTTAAATATTCAAATCCTTCTGATTCTTTTACGTTATAAAAATAAGCAAACATGTAAGCGGTACTACTAAGTTTGAAATTTTTGAAACTTTCATCTATCCTAACTTTTGTAAACAACTCTCTATCGCCATATCATCCTCATGACTCTGCTGCTGCAGCAGATTTTGGTATATTATATGTAGTGGCATGTGAAGCTCTGTCTTCATCATATGTAACCACTAAAGTTGTATCTCCATCTTCTGTTGTTTCTTTATAACCATAAGCATCATTTATATTGTAATCATAATAAGTGATGGTTTTATCTCTTGTAGTTGGAATAGAACATGACTCGTATTTTGTAGAATTATCATCATATCATGTTGCATTAGTATTGCCATCGCTATTAGTTAAACATGCATTTGACGATGTCAAAGACAAATTAAAGTTAGTTCCTAATTTTATAGATTCAATCTTAAATCCTGATAACATTGAAGAATATGATGATACTTGTTTTGTATCAAAATTTGTTAGATCTAACATGTCAAATACACACTTGCTTCCATAATTACAAAACATGCTTGACATGTCTGTAACTTGAGAAGTATTTCAGTTTGTCATACTGGGAATATTAGCTAATGTTTTCGAACTCATTCCAAAGCAAACAAACATATATTGCATGTTTACCACTTTAGATGTATCTCAGTTTGATACTGCAGGAGCTCAGAGCGTAGATTCGGTTGAAGATGCAAAATATCCAAACATATATTCCATATTTGTTACATTAGACGTATTTATATTTTCAAAACCACTATGACTTGAAATATTTTTAAAACCATCAAACATATAAGCTGTGCTGGTTAAACCACTATAGCTTTTAAAATTACTCTTTATTGTAACTTTTGTAAACAGCTCTCTTTCTTGATCCCACTCTCAATCGCTTGCCTGAGTAGCTTTTGTATTTAATTCATAAACTTTTTCACCTGCTTGTTTATGTTTAGTTTTGTCTACATCATTAGTGAGCACAAGAATAGTTTGACCACTCTCGCTTGTATCTTTGTATGCATAAGGCTCATTTGTATCATTGCAATAGTAAGTTGTGGGCGCTGTTCTTGTTGACTTTCCCATTCCGCATTGAGCATAGGATTTACCATTTATGTCATATCATGTTGCGTTTGTTACACCTTTAACATTCGTTAAAGCTGCATTTGAGTTATCTAAACTTAGATTAAACTTAGTGCCTAGAGTAATAGTTTCTAATTTCATATTGCATAACATATCACCGCAAGAGACAACTTTACTTGTATCAAAATTAGAAAGATCTAGATTTGAAAAGGTTGACTCACCTCCAAAAAAATAAAACATCTGACTCATATCTGTAACATTAGATGTATTTATATTTTCTAATCCTTCAAGACTTTGTGCATTTTTAAACTCTGAAAACATATATGCAGTGCTGGTAAGATCACTGTAATTTTTAAAGCTCTCACTAATTTTAACTTTTGTAAATGACTCTCTGCCATCGTACCATTTTCAATCACTAGCTTGAGTGGCAGATGTAGGCATATCATAAG
>CAVGFB010000047.1:0-3569 GCA_963628375.1 Gorillivita sp. (SeqCode) | reverse complement strand
CACAAGGCCTAGACAAAAGCAAATGCCCCCACCAAGTTTTTTAACTCCAAACGAAAGATCAGGATCTGCGGTGAATGTCAAAAAAAACATCGCACCCAAACCAATAAAAAGTCCAGCTAGGCATGCAAGCAAAAAACAATTACATAGATTCAACTCAACTTTGTTCTTTGCAACATTTTCAGCCTTTTCTTCCAAAGATTTGCCTGATAAGCAATCTGGTTTAATATTTTCTATATGTTTTTTATTAATTTCCATATTTTTATCAATCGATTAATTTTAAAATATCATTTTTCTATATTACATCTATTTAACAATAGTTTCATCTTTCATATGAGGAAACAACAAAACATCTCTAATAGATGGACTATTAGTTAAAAACATAACTAGTCTATCTATACCAAGACCTACTCCTCCAGCTGGTGGCATACCATATTCTAATGCTCTTATAAAATCAGCATCATATCCCATAGCTTCATCATCTTTTGTCTGAGCTTGAAGTTTAAATCGCTGTGCTTGGTCAACTGGATCGTTTAGCTCACTAAAAGCATTTGCAAGCTCATGACCACAAACAAAAAGCTCAAAACGCTCTGTGTAATTTGGATCTTCAGATTTTTTTGCAAGAGGAGAAATCTCCAGTGGATGATGTGTTACAAATGTTGGTTGAACTAATTTATCTTCAGCACAGTTTTCAAAAATTTCTGATATTAATTTGCCTTTGCCTCAATCTTTAGGTACTTTATCATCATATTTTTTAAGACCACCTAAATTTTTTAAAATTTTAGTTAAATCATCATAAGACCTGTCAAAACTTATTTCTTCTCCACTATACTTACTCGCAAGTTCTGTCATAGACAAAGATGGTCACTTCCCGCCAAAGTTAATTTTTTGTCCTTGATACTCAACTTCAAGACCACCACATGCAGCCATACACGCTGCTTGAATATAGCCTTGAGTTAAGACTTTCATGTATTCAAGGTCTCTAAATGCAGCATAGCACTCCATTGTAGTAAATTCAGGGTTATGATATGGATCCATTCCTTCATTTCTAAACTGTCTACCAATCTCAAAAACACGCTCAAAACCACCAACAAGCAATCGTTTTAAGGGCAGTTCAGTTGCAATACGCAAATAATATTCTTTATTTAGGGCATCAAATTTTGTAGTAAACGGTTTAGCATTTGCTCCTCCCATGATACTATGTAAAAAAGGAGTCTCTACCTCAATAAAGCCGTTGTCCTCCATGTAGTGTCTAATAGTAGATATGATTCGAGAGCGTTTTTCAAATGTAGTTTTAACATCTGGATTTGCAATTAAATCAACATAACGTTGTCTGTATCTTGTTTCTTTATCTGCAAGACCATGAAACTTTTCAGGTAAAGGACGCAACGACTTACACAAAAGAGTACAACTCTCGACAAAAACAGAAAGCTGACCTCGTCTTGTCTTCATAGCTTTACCACTAACACCAATCCAGTCCCCAACATCTAAGTCTTTTACTCTACTATATTCTTCTTCTCCTAGATTGTTAATCCTACAAAAGATTTGCATATCCCCTGTAGCGTCTCTAATTCCAAAAAAAGAAACTTTACCTTGTGCTCTTTTGCTTATAATTCTGCCTGCGACTTTGACCTCATCGTCTGTAATTTCGCCATCTGTAAGGTTAGAATATTCATTGATAATATCAATAACATGGTGGGTATATTCAAACGCTTGACCATAAGGGTCAATACCGCTATTAATTAAACTTTGTCTTTTGTTTGCTCTGACAATAAACGGATCGTCAATAATTTCTGTGTTTTTATTATTTTCGCTCATAATCTAGATGAAATCTATTTGACACTTAAAACTGTAATTTTTATATTTTTACCAGTAGGACCTTTTGTTTTTACAACATCACCAGCAACATGACCTAAAAGTGCAACTCCTACTGGAGATGAATTGCTTATTTTACCTTGAGATATGTCTGATTCAGCAGCTCCAACAATTTTAAATTCTCTTTGTTTTTTTGCCATTTCAACAACAACAACACTTCCTATAGTTATCTCTCCACTCTTTTTTTTAACTTGTCTGACAATTCTTGAATTTAATAAGGTTTCATGAATTTCAGAAATACGTTTTTCAACATATGCTTGTTCGTTTTTAGCATCATCGTATTCAGAATTTTCTGATAAATCACCAAATGACCTAGCTTCTTTAATGCGTTCTGATACCTCTTTACGTTTAGTATTTTCAAGATAAGCTAGCTCTTCTTCTAGTTTCTTTTTTCCTTCAGCTGTTAAAATTTTATCGTCCATTTTCCCTCCTACATATAAGAAAGTTTTAGAAATACAACATTTTTAAAATATTTAAATTAAAGAAGTAAAAAACTATTCTTTTTTAGATTTAGATTCAGATTTCTTAGTTTCATCCTCTATTATAACTTCATCAGCTTTTTGTTCATTATTATTCTCTTTAGAAGCATTTTTATTATTGTTTTCTTTATCTTCATTAATAGATTTATCTTTTTCATCGTCTTGAAAACCACGTCGTAGATTTTTTATACTTTTACCTATTGCTTCAGTTAATTTTGGTAAGTTTTTATGTCCAAATAAAACCAAAGCAGCAAGTAAAATAAGAACTAATTCAGGTCAACCCAATCCTAAAATTTTCATATTACTCCTAAGTCCTAGTTATTTTAATTTCTAATTTCAGCACCAGTAGAGGCACATACTTTTTTTATTAAGCGATCGTGAGTTTTATCCACAATATCTTTAGTAAGAGTCTTTTTAAAATCTAGATATTCAATTCTAAATGCAAGTTGCTTTTTGTCTTTGCCTAATTTATTTGTATCTTCAAAAACATCAAACAGATCAACACTATATAAAAGCTTTCCACCAGCAGAACTAATACGTGTTTTTAGCATTTCATGAGATACAGACTTATCAACTACAAATGCAACATCAATGCTAACACCAGGATAAATTGGAATATCACTAAATTCATACATGCTGGCTGTATTTTTAATTAAATCATCAAGATTTAGTTCAAAAGCAAGTACAGGAATATCAATATCAAATTTAGATAAAACCTTTGGGTGAACTTGACCTACTCAACCTAAAAATTTTCCAGCAACAAAAATGCTAGCAGAGCATCCGTCTACAAGGTGTGTATCTAAATTATTATCAATTGGTTTAAATCTTACTTTTCTTAATTTAAGCTTTTTAAAAATAAGCTCAAGTAAGCCTTTTATATCAAAAAAGTTATAAGTATGAGTTTTTTTATTTCAAGAATTCTTAGTTGACCCACACATTAATGCACATAAATTGTTTGTCTCACAAGGAAGGCTAGAATTCTCTTTGCTTTTAAAAACAACACCAGATTCGAATAATTTAATATCTTCTACACTGTGATTTAAGTTAAAAGACACAGACCTTAAAAGCCCTGGTAAAATAGTTTGTCTCATAAATGAATTTTGAGCAACCATTGGGTTTAAAAGCTCAACTCCATCGCTAAAATTAAACAATTTATTATCTTTACCTAAAATATCTACATCACTATCTTGAGCAAAAGAATATGAAATAGTTTCATAC
>CAVGFB010000046.1:0-4856 GCA_963628375.1 Gorillivita sp. (SeqCode) | reverse complement strand
CTCCAGGACTGTATAAATATAATCTACTTTGTGATACTCATTGTCATTTGGGAATGTACGAAGACATAGAATGAGCTTTTGTTCGTTGTGCGTTTCATGGAATTAGGTTTTTAGCTTGTATTGTTGACTGCGTAGATGATGGACACACAACACTAAAAAAAATACTAGATTCTTATCAAAATGCACAGAGTAGATTAAATCACGTTGTAGAGTTACTTAAAAATTCTACTGATAAAAATATTAATGAATTATATGACGAATATGGGCTCTATACTATAAAGACTGAAACTACACCCTTTTTATGCGTTGATAAAGATTCTATTTTAAATAATCCAAAATTACCAGAGTTGAGATTTATAGTTGGATGTCATCCTCATTATACGGATAAGTTTGACAGCGAGCAACTTGATAATTTATATGAAATGGCAAAACATCCCCTTGTATGTGCAATAGGCGAGGTAGGGCTTGACTTTTATTATGATAATTCCATGAAGGAACGTCAAATAGAAGCTTTTAAATCGCAAATTAAAGTAGCACAAGAGCTTAAGCTTCCATTGTGTTTGCATATGCGAGACTCACATGAACTTGCCTTGCAAGTTTTAGATGACATGCATTGAAACAAAAGTGGTGTTTTGCTCCATTGTTTTACCCTCGGCGAGGACGATATAAAACCATGAATTGACAATGACTGTTATATTGCATTTGGTGGAGCAGCTACTTTTAAGCATTCTGAGAATGTAAAAAACGCTGCAAAGCTAGTACCAAAAAATAAGTTATTATTAGAGACAGATAGTCCTTATATGACTCCAGAGCCACTAAGAGGGTCAAAGTGTTATCCTGATCATATTCTCTACACTGCACAAACACTCATACAAAGTTTTGATTGTGTGCTGGAGGATCAAAAGATAGAGTTTTTAGAACAGGTAAAATCTAATACTGAAGAATTCTTTAAAGTTAAGATTTAAAAACTTTAATTTATTTTTATAAATTATGGTTAATTTTACTAAGCAGTTCAACAATCACTTCTCTCCTATATCTAGCATATCTGTTGTAAGAGAAATTCTTAAAAACAATAATTTAAATCCTAAATATTCATTGGGCCAAAATTTTTTAATAAATGATGGTGTAATAGGCAAAATCCTTAATACCTCAGAAGTTAACTCAAATGATGTTGTATTAGAAGTGGGTCCTGGTATGGGAGTATTAACTTGTGCTTTGTTATCGAGCGGAGCTAAGGTAATCGCAATTGAAAAAGATCCAGATATGGTCAGTATTCTAAAAGCCAATATTGAAAATTATTGCAAATGTTTTGCAAACAATTTGGAAGTTTTAAATATTGATAGCATGAATCTCAATACAGAACATTTAAAAATTATGCCAAATAAGTTTATTTCAAATTTGCCATACAATATTGCTGCTACTTTAATTTTAAAATACTTTAAAACTATAAAATCACTCAATAGTGCGGTCTGTATGGTTCAAAGCGATGTTGCAGATAGAATCATGTCAAGCTCTAATTCAAAAAATTATGGAGCTTATACTGTCAAGTTAAGTTTATATTCTAAACCCCTATGTAGGTTTGATGTGTCTCCAGGTAGTTTTTACCCTCAACCAAGAGTTGTAAGCAGTGTTATCAGATTAGACATAATTAAAAATTCAGGTGACACAGAATTGTTAGATTTAATAAGTTTAATTGTTGATGGTGTTTTTTTTACTAGAAGAAAGACGATTCAAAATTCAATGAAAAATTTTTATAAGCAAGCAGAAGCAAATAAACCCAATTATATTTTAAAATATAAATATGAGGATATTATTCAAGCTTTTAAGAATTGTGGTATAGATGTAACTCTTAGAGGAGAGACATTGAAAAAGAATGACTTTATAAGTATTGCAAAATGTTTAGCTAAATCTTGCAGTTAAGGAGACAATATGACTGAATTTGAAAAAATGACATCAGGTAATCTTTATAATCCATATGATGAAGACCTAACAAAAATTTTAAAAAGAACGCATGACTTAGTTATCAAGTTTAATAATACGCTATATAGTGAAGAAAGGGAACGAGTAAAACTCTTGAATAAAATATGCCCATCTACAAAGGATAAAAATATAGAAATATACAACCCAGTTTATTTTGAGTATGGAATAAATACCCACTTTGGCAATGATGTTTTTTGTAATTATGGATGCAATTTTATGGATTGTGCAAATATAACAATTAATGATCATGTTATGTTAGGAGCTGAAGTCATGCTTGCTACTCCAAAGCACCCTATACATGCAGATAATAGACGTGTTCAAGAATTCCCTGATGGTTTGCATAATATAGAATACGCACTGCCTATTGTAGTTAAAGAGAAAACATGAATTGCCAGCAGAGTTACGGTTGTTGGTGGTGTTACTATTGGTAAGAATTGTGTTATTGGAGCTGGGGCAGTTGTTACAAAAGATATTCCAGATAACTCTTTTGCTGCTGGTGTACCTGCAAAGGTAATAAAAAAAATTGACGATTCACACAAAGTTGACATATGAGATATGTATAAGTCTGAAAAAAAGTTAAGTTAATTTTCTAACTATTGAAATAAAATTTCTACGATGTTATAATAAAAAAAATAAATAGTGATCTGTAGGAGAATAAATGGATTTATTACATCAAGCGCAAATTATAGATGGTATTAGAGAAACATTTGCAAATAAAATTGGAGAAAGATGTTTTATTAAAGTAAATTTAGGAAGATCAAGAGTTGCAAAAAATAAAGCAACCATAAAATATTCATTCCCTAAAGTTTTTGTTGCAGATGTTGAATATAACAGAGGCAGACATGCAGAACAATCTTTCTTATATGCTGATATTTTAACTGGTATTGTTGAGGTATATCAAAACGAAAAGAAGATGTTTGGTCCTTTTGATATTGAACCTGACGCTCCATTAGTTGAAAATGCTATTAAACCAAAACCTAAAAAACGTCTTCGTCCAGCTACTTCTTTTGAGCATAGAATTAAGCTCACACCTGAGCAGGTTGTAAGTTTAGCTGAGAGAGTTAAAGCTAAAACATTACTTGAAAACGACACTACAAAAGAATCTCTAATTAATGATTTGAGTAAAAAATACGACCTCATGAAAAAGTCTGAAAAGAAGCGTAGAAGAAGAAAAAAGTCTGCTAACTTCTTGGATGATTCTATGGTTGATAAATTTATTGGCGGTCAGGATGGAGAAAAACTTGTTGGAAGCTCAAGTTTAGATGAACTTAATTCTAATATTATTAGTGATTTTAATGAAGAAATAAACAAATCTATTAATCAAGAAGTAAAAAAACCAAAAAAGCGCGGACGTAAAAAGGGATCAAAAAATAAATCTACAATTCTAAAAGAGCAAGAACTTGCAAGAAAACAACAAGAAGAATTAAATAAGAAAAACAACGAATCAAAAGGTGTAGATAGTGAAAATAGTAGCAAAACAAATGAGGAGACAACATTAGCAAAGCCAAAAAGAAAACGAGGACGTCCCAGAAAATATCCTATTAAGGAATAGTTAAATAAATACACTTGGGGATGTAGCTCAGTTGGGAGAGCACAGCGTTCGCAATGCTGGTGTCGGGGGTTCAAATCCCCTCATCTCCACCATTAAAATAAATAATCTTGAAAGATGTTAAATCAAAAAATAATGTTAATCAAGTATATTCCAGATATACCTATCTAAAACACAGACCAAAACAACACAAACTACTAGATAGACCTTTTTTGTCTTCAATTTTGTTGTTTGTTGTTTTTGAGCTTGCTTCTTTTTTTATTAATATCGTAGTAGTGTATCTAGTTTATTTTATTCATGTATTGTTAGGTGCACAGGTAAATCAGTCGCAAGACTCGTCAATTGCTGTGTCGTATAATTCTGTATCAGTAATTACGTCTAACATTTCTTTAATCATATTCAGTTTATTGGTTCTATTTTGATTTAAATTACGCTTTAAACCCAAGTACAAAGGAGTTTTCTGCTTGAATAATTTTGCAATAGGATGTTTATGCTTGTTGCCGCTACTTGTATATGCAGTCTTGACTAATATAGCAAGTTGTGATTTTAACTATCTATCTTTTGGCATTATTCTTGCTGCTCTTGTCCCTGCCGTTAGTGAAGAGGTTCTTTTTAGAGGGATCATAGGTATTAATTTAATTAGATTATGACTTAGACATAAAAAGATAGTTTACGTCATGATAGTTCCATCTCTTATATTTGGACTTGCTCATACATTAAACATTCTAGGAGGTGCAAATATCTACTATACAGTCATGCAGGTTATTTTTGCTTTTTCTATGGGAATGTGTTTTATGGCTGCCATTATAAGGAGTGGAAATATAACTCCTTTAATTTTGGCTCATTTTTTAATTGACCTCACAGGCTTTTTAAATCCTGAAGTCTACAAATCAGGAGGAATAGTTGAAACTGAATTTCCTGGGTTTTTTAGTATGCAAGCTTTTGTTATCTATTTTTTTAGTGCTCTTATAATTTTATGAAGTTTAATTTTGGTGAGGAGAACGAAAAGACCTTATATTTTAAATCTTTGAAATCTTAAATTTGGAATTGAAATTAAAACTCATATTGCAAATCTTCGAAACGTTAATAAAATGGAACAATTTAGAAAAAGTGTTAAACAGAAATTTAACTTAACTTAGGTTTAAAGGTTTTATTTGATGCAAAAACAAACATTTAGAATTTCTGGAATGACATGTGCTGCCTGTGCAAATAGGGTTGAAAAAGCTGTTAAAAATGTCACTGGTGTTGTGGATGCTTCAGTTAATTTGCTAAAAAACAGTATGTTTGTTGTCTTTGATGAATCAAAAACGGACAGCAAGGCAATAAT
>CAVGFB010000045.1:0-2772 GCA_963628375.1 Gorillivita sp. (SeqCode) | reverse complement strand
ATCTTGCTGTTAGTGGACTCTTTTGTAGAATCAAGATTTGATTGAGCGTCCTTTACCTCAGACATCTCATCAAGCTCTTGTCCTGATTGTTCTGCATTTTCTTTTAAGTCGCTCTTAGTAGAATCTAGTTTTGCCTGAGCCTCTTCAACTGATTTATTTTGATCATTAATTTGAGAGTAAAGTCCATGTATGTATGAAGTAGTACCTGCTTGTTGAACACCAAAAACGTTATAACATACACCTGAATACAAACTAAGGGCAAGTACAAAAACACAAGCGAATTTTAACAACTTGTTCGTATCAAAATTTTTAAAGAATATATATGACAAAATAGCTCCATATATCAAAAATAAGTAAGACAAAATACTAAGAACTAAATTTAATGTCAAATTGTAAGTATCTCTAGCAAGCAGATCGTCAAAAGATTGTGTTAAAAAGTTAAAACCAGGATAGTTCATTCCTCCAACATATAAAAAGATACCAAATAAAACTACGCAACTAGTACCAAGTAAATACCAGAAATTTTTGTATTGTTTCATTATTTCTCCTTAATAAAAAACCGTACTTGTATCTACAAGCACGGAATTATATCACTAAGTAAAATTATTTTAACTTTTATAACTAAAAAGTAGAATTATTTAAAAGCCAAATATTTTACAAATTATTATTTACTATTGTTATTGTCAACTTTTAAATCATAATCACCATCACTATTAATTACAACATCCACTTTAGAGTTCTCTGGTAAATTTCCACTAACTGCAAGAGTTGCTATTCTGTCCACTATCTCTCTTTGAATAAGACGTTTTAGTGGACGAGCTCCATATACAGGATCATATCCATCAATAGATAGGTGTTCCTTTGCATCATTGGCAACATTAAGTGTTATATGTTTACTTTCAAGACGAGCTTGAACTTCACTTATCTGCAAGTCTATGATCTTTTCAATATCTGAAAGTTTTAGCTCTTCAAATATAATAATATCATCAATTCTGTTTAAGAATTCTGGCTTAAAAGTATCTTTAAGTTCTTCATTCATTTTTTGAGCTAATTTTGCCATCTCCTTTGCAGTTTCTTCAATAGGCGCTTGTGCCATGTCTGCTAAAGTTTTACCAGATTTAGATGTTGTCTTATTAGCTTCTATTTGACCCTCGATTTTGCCATGCCTACTTTCTGCATATTCTCTAATCTTATCTGCACCAGTGTTACTAGTCATAATGATTATCGTATTTTTAAAACTTACAACTCTACCCTGTCCATCTGTAAGTCTCCCGTCATCTAAGACTTGCAATAAAATATTAAAAACATCACTGTGGGCCTTTTCAATTTCATCAAGTAATATGACACTATATGGTTGTCTTCTAACAGCCTCTGTAAGCTGGCCTCCCTCGTCATAGCCAACATATCCTGGAGGAGCTCCAATTAAACGCTGAACACTAAATTTCTCCATATATTCAGACATATCAATTCTAACCATCGCCTTTTCTTGATCAAACATAGTCTCAGCTAGGGCTTTTGCAAGTTCTGTTTTACCTACACCTGTAGGACCTAAAAACAAAAACGAACCTATTGGTCGATTCGGGTCAGAAAGTCCAGCTCTGCTCCTTCTAATTGCTCCTGCAATTGTACTTACTGCTTTGTCTTGACCTATAACACGTAAATGCAGCCTGTCTTCCAAGTCAACTAACTTTTGCATCTCTCCTTGCATCATTTTTGTTACAGGAATACCTGTTCATGATGACACAACCTCAGCAATCTCTTCAGATGTAACTTCTTCTTTTAAAATTGCACCTTCTTCTTGCTTTTGCTTTAGAGACTCTTCTGCCTCTTCAAGTCTTTTTTCCAACTCAGGAATTTTGCTATATTTAATCTCAGATGCTAGATTTAAATCCCCATCTCTTGTTGCCTTTTCTTCTTCAGCACGTGCTTGGTCAATTTCACTTTTGATGTTTTGCACGTTGACAATTACATCCTTTTCGTTTTTTCATTCTGCTTTTTGTTGATTGAGCTTATCTTTTGCACTAGCAATTTCAAGCTTTAGTTTTTCTAATCTGTTTTTACTGTCTTGATCTGACTCTTTAAGCAAAGCTTGCTCTTCAATCTGCATTTGCGTAAGCTTTCTTTGTTGTGCGTCAATTTCTTCTGGCATGCTGTCAATTTCAATTCTAAGCCTACTTGCAGCCTCATCCATCAAGTCAATTGCCTTATCAGGTAAAAACCTATCTGTTATATATCTGTTACTAAGCTGAGCTGCAGACACTATTGCACCATCCTGAATTCTAACTCCATGGTGGATTTCATACTTTTCTTTTAACCCTCTCAATATTGCAATTGTATCCTCAACACTAGGCTCCCCTATCATTACAGGCTGAAATCTTCGCTCTAGTGCTGCATCCTTTTCGACATATTTTCTATACTCATCAAGGGTAGTAGCTCCTATAGCATGCAACTCACCTCTAGCTAATGCTGGCTTTAACATATTCCCTGCATCAAGAGAACTATCCCCACTACTACCTGCTCCAACAATTGTATGTAGCTCATCGATAAACAATACTATCTGACCGTTGCTATCTTTAACTTCTCGAAGAACTGCCTTTAATCTGTCTTCAAACTCTCCTCTATATTTAGCACCTGCCATCATAGAACCTAAATCTAGACTTATAATGTCTTTATTTTGAAGAGATGATGGCACGTCCCCTGCTACTATACGTTGAGCTAATCCCTCAACAATTGCAGTTTTACCTGTACCTGGCTCTCCTATTAAAACTGGGT
>CAVGFB010000044.1:0-3696 GCA_963628375.1 Gorillivita sp. (SeqCode) | reverse complement strand
TCTTTCTTCAGCATCTTTAGTCATTAATCTTCCTTGTAATGTAATGTCTTTTTTTGCTTTAAAGCTTGCAGTAGCTCTCAAATTTCCTGTTACTGTATCACCAAATGTTGAGTTTGTATTTTCTGGTGCTATTGATCACCCTTCAAATTCATATCCATCTTTAGCTTTTGGTGTAAATGTTTTTTTGTTGTAATCTTCTCCTTGTCTTGTACTTATTTTTAACTTGTGAGTATCTGCATCCTCCTCAACAGTGCTTAGAGTCTGAATAATTTCTTGTGTATCTGAGGCTTCTTTTCCTGTTGAATCGTCTATAATTTGACCTTGATTATTGTCATTTACAGAGAGGTTAAGGGTATATTTGGAATATGCAATTAAATCAATTATGCTATCATTAACAATTGTATAGGTTTTCTTTTCAAAAATTAAATCTGTCATCGATGAATCAAAAGAAAATGTTCCTTCAAGACTTGATACTCCCTCAATAGTTAATGAATATCCATCTTCGTCTGGTGTAATAGGATAACTTGTTCCATCATTATTGTTAAAGTAAAATGTATATGATAAAGGTATTGGCTTGCTTTCTTTATCAAACATCTTTACAGTGCCACTAAATGTAACACTGCTTTTTTTTGCTTTAAAATAAGCAGTAGCTGTCATATTCCCTGTTACTGTATCATTTAGCGTTGAGTTTTTATAGGTTGATGCTAAAATTCATTCATTAAATTCATAACCTTCGTTAGCTTGAGGTGTAAAAGTCTTTATATCTGCCTCTTCTCCTTTTTTGGTACTTATTTTTAATTTGTTAGTATTTTTATCAATCTCAACAGTACTTAGCGATTCAATAATACCTTCTGTGGATGAGGCTTCCTGCTTTGTTTGATCGTCTATAATTTTTCCTTGGTTTGTCCCATTAACTAGAAGACTTAAATCATATACTTTATATGCAGTTAAACTAATATCTAAAGCATCGGTATCGTATTTTTCAGTTACTTTTTCAATCGAATATCCGGTAGAGGGCTCTACATATCAGTAACCCTCAATTGATTTTTCTTCAGAAACATTTATTCCAAAACCCCCCAGTTCACTAACCGGAGAACTATAAGTCTTTCCTCCTACAGTGCTTTTAAAGTAAATATAATCAATACCATCAGGTATGATGCCTGAAGAGTCTTTTAAATAACCATTTAATCCAAAGGATGTTCTTTCAAAATAAGCGGTAGCTATCAAATTGCCCGTTACCGTGCTGTCTGCTATTGAATTTGTATCTTTAGACTTAAGTTCTAGTGCTTTAAATCCTCAACCTAAATTAGCTTGGGGAGTAAATTTTTGAGTTACAGTAATACCTCCTTGAGTAGTGCTTGCAACTATTTTATTATTTTCTCCATCAATATAAACATCACTTAATGTTTCAACAATTTGCTGTGTAGTTGAAGCTTCCTTTCCTATTGAATCATCTATAAATTCTCCGTGAGTTTCATCATCAACTGCAAGAGTTAAGGTATATTTTTTGTATGCAGTAATATTAAAATCATCAGAACTAGTTTGTAAGTTTTCAATAGATTTATCTAATTCATAACCAGTTTCATCAGCTATACTAAAGCTTCCAGAAGTTCCTTGTGCAATGTCGTTTATCGTATATTTTCCACTGCTATCTGTAGTTACATTATATGTTCTGTTCCCTGTAGTTTCAAAAGTGAACACCGTATTGGCTAATGGGTTACCAGAAGTATCTTGCAACTTACCAGATAAATGTAGGGTTGTAGGTGCTGCTGCCTCAAAATTAGCAGTGGCTGTTAAGTCACTGTCTACTTGGTATACACTATTACTTTTGTTAGCTGGTGTAATTGTTCAATCTTTAAATGTAGCACCATCTTTTGCTACTGCACAGAATGAATAAGTTTCTTTGGAAATAGAAAGATTTAAATAAGTACTATCGTTTGTTTCTATTTTTGTAATTGTTTCAGCAACAGGAGTCCCCATATCTGTAACATCTTCTCCTGTCTCATAATTTGTAATTTTTCCATATTGTGTATCATTCACTTTAAAATTTAAAGTAAATATTTCGTATAAATTTTGGTTTTCAGTAGTAGATTGAAAATAAGATTTTACGGTAGGATCTAGAGCAAAGCCAGTTGAAGAATCTACACATCAGTAGCCCTCAATTGATTCTTCAGTAGCACTTATTTCGTAATATAATTCTTCTCCGGAAACGCTAGATTCATAATCATTGCCTCCTACTGTACTTATAAAATAAATTTTATCAATAATTGGCGGCGTGCCTGTTTTTCACGTCAAATTTCCCTGTATTAAAAGCTCATTTTTTTCTTTTATTTGTTGACTCTGCGTTTCTTCTTTTTGCTTATCAGCTGCAGTTGCGTTAACTTTTATAAAAGCAACACATACGCACGCCATTACAACAACAAAAGCCATCATGATATAAATTAGTTTTTTGTTTAAATGTTTCATAAAATTCCTTTCTTTTTAAATTTCCCGAACTTTTATTATATAAAAAAAAAAGAATCTGCATAAAATATTTTTTGTGGATAATGTGGAAAACTTTTGTATTTCCAGCTTGTAATATTTTTTAATTGTTAAAATCAAATTTTAAGTCATATTTTTCCAGTTCAGAACCTTATTCTATGAAAAACCAAGGTAACTATACTTTTTTTATTTAATTTTTTTATTATAGAGTTATAAACAAAAAATAAAATTTTTTATATAGAAATATCTTGTATTTTTCTAGTTTTCAACAATTTGTGAATAAATTGTGAATAAAAATGAATTAAATATGTTTTACAATTTAAAATATAATTTACTTTTCTTGAATATTTTTTATTTTTTACTATAATAAAATAGTTGTAATAATTTAAGTTTGGGGTTATAAATGGAAAACTTTCAAAATGTTGGAACAATAGACTATTCTTTTGTAAATTCACCAGCAAAAATAGCTGTATATAATGATTTAAGGTCTGCTCCTAAGGTAATAACTATTAACCCTGACTCTACATTAGAATTTATTGAAAATTTAACTTCTAAAATATATAACGAATCTCAAAATCTTGGAGGAAAGTTTGCATATACCATCATCAAAGAAATCACAGAAAATTTTATTCACGCAAATTTTACTGAAGTTGTAGTTTCTATTTTAGATGATGGAAACACAATAAGATTCACAGACCAAGGGCCTGGCTTTAGTAATACAGAATGTGCAATTTTACCTGGATTTTCAAGTGCTTCAGAACCAATGAAACAATATATTAGAGGTGTGGGTTCTGGTCTTCCAATTGTTTATGATTACACCAAATTTTATGATGGAAGTATAAAAATAGAAAACAATTTAGATCATGGTTCTTGTGTTACTGTTACTATGCTTAAAGACATTACAAAGAGCTGCGCTTTTTCTTCTCATGATATTTCGGTAAACAAAGACATAAAAGCAAAAGAGCTAGAAAATATTAAAAATATTACTAACACAAGACAAATTACGGTCTTAAAGCAATTTTTAAAACATAAAGTATTAGGGATAACTGAGCTTACTAACTTAACTGGTTATTCTCAATCAACAGTTTATAATGATCTCATGTTTTTTGAAGAAAATAAAATTTTACGTGTTATAGCTAATAAAAAAAGAGTCTTGACAGAATTAGGAATAGAATTCTTAAAACTTTTTAATTAACTTAATAAAATTTCTCAATT
>CAVGFB010000043.1:0-3860 GCA_963628375.1 Gorillivita sp. (SeqCode) | reverse complement strand
ATTACAACCAATCACTGTTGTAAAAAGCAAAAATGATAAATATGAAATTATTGCGGGAGAAAGAAGATGGCGTGCTGCCAAACAATGTAAACTTAAAAAAATTCCTGCAATTATTAAGGATGTTGAAGAAAATAAAAAATTAGAACTTGCATTGATTGAAAACCTACAAAGAGCTGATTTAAACCCAATCGAAGAAGCTTACTGTTATAAAAAAATAATGGAAGAGCAAAGCATTGATCAAAACGAGTTAGCTAATAAAGTTAGCAAAGGAAGATCTACAATAACAAATTCACTCAGATTACTAAAATTACCAGAAAGCACTCAAAAGCTTCTTTATGATAATAAAATAAGTGCTGGACATGCAAGGGCAATTTTATCTGTCAACAACAAAGAAGGACAAGAAAAACTTACAGACAAGATTGTAACGGATAGTTTAAACGTTAGGGAAGCGGAAAGACTAGCAAATTTATATTCAATTAATACAACAAAAGTATTAAAAACAAGAACACCTGCCCCGCCAAAGTCTTTTAAAAGAGTTGCAAATGTTATGGCAGAAATGTTAAATACGCAAGTAAAAATAAAAAGAAAAAAGTCTAATAGTCAAATAGAAATTGCTTTTAAAGACGAGCAAGATTTAGAAAGAATATATAATATTATAAAGCCTGATTAATTAGTTGTCCACAAGCGGCATTTACTGAAGAGCCACGGCTTTTACGGATTGTTGTTTGAATTCCTGATTTTAATAGTTCATTCTTTCAATAATTAAAAGTGTAGGGTGAAGAACCAATAAATTCACAATCTTTTGTTTTGTTATAAGGCAATAAATTTACATGAACATTAAGACCACTACAATAGTCTATTAGTGCTTCAAGATGTTGTTTGTCGTCGTTAATGTTTTTTAATAATAAATATTCAAAGGTTGGCCTTCTGTTTGTTTTTTGTATGTAACATTCTATTGCCTTATGAAGTTTTTCAAGAGAAAACTCCTTAACTCCTGGCATAAGTAGATCACGAGTATTTTGAATACAAGAGTGAAGAGAGACAGCCATTCCAAATTGCTCCTTTTCATGCGATAATTTATCAATACCGTTAAGTATTCCACTTGTAGAGATTGTAATTTTTCTTGCTCCAATTGGATTAGCAATATATTTATTTAATATTTTGAGGCCGTCTACTACATTGTCATAGTTTAGAAATGGTTCTCCTTGTCCCATAACAACAACATTAGACACTTTATATTTGAAAAACTTTTGTATATTTAAGACTTGATCAACTATTTCACCTATGTTTAAGCTCCTATAGAATTTTTGTTTTCCTGTAGAACAAAAAGAGCATTTAATTTTACACCCTGCTTGCGAAGAAACACATACTGTTAAAGAATTTATAGAGTTGTTTTTTTTATAATTAGGAATTCCAACGGCTTCAAAAACAACATCGTCATTGGTTTTAAAGATAAATTTTACAGAAGAATCGTTGCTTTTAAAGTAATCTAATAATTTAATGTTTGAGATACAGAAATCCTTCTTTAAGTAATTCCTTAAATTCTTTGATAAATCTGTCATGTTATCAAAATCATAAGCTCTAAAATAATATAGTCATTTTAATAATTGTTTAATTCTAAAAGGTTTTTCATTCAAAGCAGAAAATAAAGAATTAAGCTCTAAGAAAGATAAAGATTTTATGTCTTTCTTTAATGTGTCCATAAAATGATAATAACATAAACTATAAAAAAATAACTTAAATTAACCTTAAAATAAATAAACATATTTACAAATTTAATTTACTATAGCCAGGAATTAAAATTGTTGTAAAATTATTCCGATTTCATAAACAAACAAAGGAGGAAACATGGGAAATCACAAAATGTTTACTGGTACTCAGATTGGTAAACTCAAAATCAAAAACAGGTTAGCCATGGCACCTATGGGAGCTTTTGGTCTTGTTGATGAGTATGGGTGTTTTAACCAACGTGGTATCGACTATTACGCAGAGCGTGCAAAAGGTGGTCTTGGTTTAATTGTTTCATCAGTATGTAAAGTTGAAAATACTGTTGATTCTGTTATTAATGGTCTTTTGCCATGTACGGACACAGATCCTGTAAGATTTGTTCTAACTGGTTCAGAATTAACTGAGAGAGTTCATAACTATGGAACAAAAATTTTCTTACAATTATCTATGGGTTTTGGACGTGTTTTATCACCTCATATGGCAACAAAACCTCCAGTATCAGCATCTGCTGTTCCTAATTTTTGAGATCCAACTGTTACATGTCGTGAAATGACAACAGAAGAAGTTGAATTTGTAATTAAAAAATTTGGAGAGGCCGCAGCAACAGCTAAAAGAGCAGGTTTTGATGGTGTTGAAATTCATGCTGTACATGAGGGATACTTACTTGATCAGTTTACAACTGCATTTACAAACCATAGAACAGATAAATTTGGTGGAGACTTAAAGGGCAGATTAACACTTCCATGCGAAATCGTAAAAGAAATTAAAAATGTTGTTGGGCAAGATTTCCCTGTTCAGTTGCGTTTTTCAATGAAGAGTTGTGTTAAAGACTTTAATTCTGGTGGTCTTGACGGTGAGGACTATAAAGAGTTTGGACGTGATTTTGATGAGGGCTTAGAAGCCGCAAAAATTCTTGACAAAGCTGGTTATGATTCATTCGATGCTGATGAGGGTGCATACGACGCATGATATTTTGCTCATCCACCAGTATATCAAAGACATGGTCTATACTTAGATTATTCTAAAAAATTAAAAGAAGTTACAGATAAACCTGTTGTAGTAGCAGGAAAATTAGATGTTCCAGATGTTGCTAGAAAAGCACTTGATACTGATGCTTGTGACATGGTAGTTATTGGACGTGGTGTTTTAGCTGATCCTGAGTGGCCTAATAAAGTTATGGCAGGAAAAGATGACGAGATTGTTCCATGTATTGGATGTCATGTTGGATGTATGGGTCGTGGATTTGAAGGTAAACACCTTTCATGTGCTGTAAACCCTGCATGTGGACGTGAGCGCTACTACAAAATCAACAAAATTGACACACCACAAACAGCTGTTGTAATTGGTGGTGGAGTTGCTGGAATGGAAGCCGCACGTGTACTTAAATTACGTGGTTTTGAAGTTTCTTTATATGAAGCAACAGACAAATTAGGAGGAAACATTATTCCTGCTGCTGTGCCAGATTTTAAACAGGACGACCAAAGACTAATTGATTATTATAGAAACCAAATGGAAAAGCTCGGAATCAATGTTTATCTTAACACTCCTATGACAGCAGGAGAGGTTAGAGCACTAAATGCTGATCAAATTATTGTTGCTACAGGTTCTACAATTAAGATTCCTAAGGTTCCATGTACTAATCCAGAGAAATTAACTGATGCAGTTAGCGTATTAATGGGAGAGAAGGAAGTTGGACAAAAAGTAACAATGATTGGTGGAGGACTTGTTGGATGTGAAACTGCACTTTGACTTGCTAATATGGGCAAAGAAGTTACAGTTGTTGAAATGCTACCAGAAGTTCTAACATCAGGTAAGCCAATTCCATTTATGAATAAAGATATGTTATTGACAATGCTTAAAAACAAAAATGTTAAATTTGTTACTTCAAGTGCTTTATTGAAGGTTGTCGATGAAGGTGCAGTTGTTATTGATAACAAATTTAGACAACAAACAATTCAAGCAGATACTGTTGTAACAGCAATTGGTTTTGCTTCTAACGATGAATTGTTTAATGAACTATATGGAGATACTCCAAATGTTCATAATGTAGGGGATAGCCAAG
The DNA here is from genome assembly GCA_963628375.1 of Gorillivita sp. (SeqCode). Taxonomy (GTDB): domain Bacteria; phylum Actinomycetota; class Coriobacteriia; order Coriobacteriales; family Eggerthellaceae; genus Gorillivita. The sequence goes on along the minus strand of CAVGFB010000043.1, from coordinate 70 downwards.
TAGCAACAAATATTATGGATGCAATCTGGGCAGCAAATGAAGTTGCATTAAATATTTAAATGTCTTTAAA
>CAVGFB010000042.1:0-2409 GCA_963628375.1 Gorillivita sp. (SeqCode) | reverse complement strand
ACGTCAACCATTCCCTGGACCTGGGCTTGGCGTTCGTATTATAGGTGAAGTTACACAAGAAAAAATAGAGATTCTTCAAGAAGCTGACTGAGTACTACTTGATGAGATGCACAAAAATGGTTATGATAGTAAACTTTCTCAATTTTTCTGTGTGCTTCCTGGGGTTAATTCTGTTGGTGTTATGGGAGACCATAGAACTTATGAAAACGTTGTAGTAATACGTGCTGTAACTACGGATGACTTTATGACAGCAGATTGAGCAAAAATTCCTTATGATATTTTATCTAGAGTTTCTAACAGAATTACCAATGAATGTAAACACATCAATCGTGTAGTTTATGATATAACCAGCAAGCCACCTGGTACAGTAGAATGAGAATAATTAGTCTTTAGTTATCAAAAAAATTAATCTAGTATATAGAAGTTTTTAATTAAACTTAGCTCATTTTCTAGCAATACTATAACCTCATCGAGATAATAGTCTGCCAAAACTACCTGATATATTAGTTAATTTACATAAAACAGAACGCCTACATTCCCTATAGAGTTGAGTGTCTGAATTTTTTAAATACTCTCAAACACTTAGGCGTTTTTTATTAGCTTCATCAGTCCCAATCATCTGTAGAAAAATAGAGCAAATACACATCATAATAGATAAATATTTAATCATGTAATTTTTTAAATTAGGGTATTTACTCATAGTCTTATAACTACACCCATCAATCATAATTCTAGTTATTTTTAATTGCTGATCGATTCTTTTTATCATTATATTGGTATTGACACTTTGGTCGTCTCGCCCAATAAAGTATCTATAGAAATCAGCATTTATGTAATACATTGACTTTACATAAGGAAGCGGAATATAAACAAAAATATTATCAACATAAAATGTATGACGAGGTAGTTCAAAGTCGATATCCAAAAGCAATTGAGTACGATAAATTACTGAATGCATTAACAGATATTGATCGATTCTAAAACGTTTAACATCGTTTCATGTAAGAATCTTATTTTGCGGTAAACAGTTCGTATAATTAATAGATCTCGTTTTATTTTCATGAACTAACTCATAAACATAATTAAAAATAATCATATCTGTTATTGAGTTGTCTTCTTTTTGTTTATCTTTAACGTGTCCTGCCTGCTCTCTTACATATTTCATAACAGACTGACCACTTTTGTTATCAAGTCAATCATCGCTGTCTACAACCTTAAAGTATACACCACGTGCCTTCTCAAGTCCCTTATTAACAGCAGCTCCATGCCCACCGTTTTCCTGATGAATAGCGCGAACAATATTTGGATATCTATCAACTCAAGAGCACGCCTTTGTGTATGTATCATCACTTGACCCGTCATCAACAATAATGATCTCTATGTCATCGTCTTTATTATTAAGACTAACTAAAGAGCTTACGCACTTGTCCATATATTCTGAAGAGTTAAAACAAGGCACAGTGAAAGTTATACTTTTAAAGCTCATCTCTTCTCCTCGCAAAAAATTTTAACCATGTAAGATTTTGTTAGCCAAATTTAGCGCGTTATCAATTATAGCGTCCATGTTGTAGTATTTAAATTCTGCAAGTCTACCTAAAATGTATAAATTTTTAATATTTTTAGTTTGGTTAAAATATTTATTGTACATTTCTTTTGACTTGTCTGATAAAACTGCATAATAAGGTGTCTGAATACTAGGCTCAGTATATGGCTTGCTATATTCCTTCATAATCGTAGTTGTAGGGCAATTCTGCCCAGTTAAATATTTAAATTCAGTTATGCGAGTATAAGGTTCACTTACAGTAAAATTAACTGTTCCACAAGGTAGAAAGTGTTCAACATTTTTATGTTCAAATTCAAAATCTAGACTTCTATATGGAAGATGCCCAAACTTATAATCAAACATTTCATCTAAAGGTCCAGTATATACTATAGATCCATTAAAATTATTATCTAATATCTTAATGTTTTTTAGTTCATCATTAACAAACACAAGATTAGAAATTTCATTAAAATCTGTATCTAAACAGCATCAGATATTTTCATTGTCTAACATAGCTTCAAAAAGTTTTGTATATCCCTCACTTGGCATAGCTTGAAACTCATCTTGAAAATACCTATCATCATCACTTATAAAGATAGGAACTCTAGCCAACACGCTTGTGTCAACCTCATCAGGTGTCACTCCCCATTGTTTCATAGTGTATTTTAAAAAAATGTTGTTGTATACGTAATCTGCAATTTGATTAATGTCATTATCGTTAACGCTTTTTAGTTGATTTATTGTAACCTTACACTCGTCCCCAAAAACAGATATAAGCTTGTCTAATAATTTTGTTGATTTATCTTCTCCAAAAGCTATCTTTAGACTTTTTTTATTAAATGGAACTGGCATATATTGTCCATGAA